>WOZN01000005.1 GCA_011620245.1 Acidovorax sp. | reverse complement strand
TTTCTTTGGACAGTGTCACACTTAAACTGCTGTCTCAAATTCGGGGTCCACTTCAAAGCCTTGCCTGGTACCCCGATCACGGCACCGGCGGGCGCATCCAACTGCCGTTTTTAGGTTGAACGACTCCGGCAAAACCGTCTTGGGGGAACCACCGTCGCACGCCGAATTCCTGCTTGACCGATTCGCTTATGCGCGTGCGCGCTGGGTGACGCAGGACGAGGAGGGTGCCGGTGAAGGATGGCGCGACACGCAGTTTCTGCTCGGCCAAATCGAACGCATCAACCGCGAGCCACAAATCCTTGCGCCGCCCGATGATCATGTGCATTGAGCGGCAGGACTTTGCCGGGCGTCTCCGCCGTGCACCGATCAGACCGCTTTGACCAGCGACTTGGTGTAGATGCGGTAGGTGCCGATGCCGCGCGACACGATGTCGCCGTCAAGGTCGTCGAGCGTCACCTTCACCGACACGTAGGCCAGCGTCTTGCCGATATGGTCGGGCGTTGCCGATGCAAACAGGATTCCTGTGCCGACCGCACGCATGAAATCCACGGTCAGCGTGACCGTCACTGACGACTGGATGAGCTGGCCGCTGCCGGGGATCGGCCGGTCGATCAGCGTTCTGCCCCCGACCGCATCGAGCAAGGTCAAGGACACGCCACCGTGGAGCACGCCGTGGGGGTTGAGGTGGTCGCGCCGGATCGGCAGCCGGAAATACAGGCCGCGCTCGTTGTGCAGGATGTCGTACCCTACGAGCTGCTGAAAAGGCCCGTGGAAGTAACTTGCCGGCGGAGGAGGGGGCTGCGTGCTCAAGTTGGCTCGACTTTGAAATAGTCCGGCTTGCCAGCAGGCCAGAACTCGCCCCACAGCAGCATCCCGCCTTCGACGTTGAGCACCTCGCCGGTGATGAACTTGCCCGAGGGTGCGGCGAGGTAGACCACTGCCTCCGCGATGTCCTGCACGTCGCCAGCCCGTTTCATGGGATTGCATGAGTAAAAAGTGGCCACATTCTCCTCGCGGTAGTTGTTGAAGCCGTTGCTCTCGATGGCGCCGGCGCCAATGCAGTTCAGGCGGATGCCATATTCTGCCCATTCGATGGCCAGCGTGCGCGACAGCGCGATGACGCCCGCGCGCGAGGCGGTGGTGTGCGCCATGCCCGGCAGACCCCGGTCGATGGCGGCGGTGATGTTGACGATGTTGCCGTGCCGGCCCTGCTCCACCCAGCGTTTGGCAGCGCCCTGCATCATGTACCAGCTGCCGTTCAGGTTGGTGTCGATCACCGCGTTCCAGCCCTTGACGGTGAAGTCCATCGCATGGGCGGCAAACTGGCCGCCGGCGTTGTTGACCAGAACGTCAATGCCGCCCAGGCGTTCCCACACGGCACTGAGCATGGCGTCCACCTGCTCGGGGTCGCGGATGGTCATCGGGTAGGTAAATACCTCACGGCCTGACAAGGCGCGCAGTTTTTCGGCACAGTCCTCGAGCTTGTCGGCCTTGCGGCCGCAGATGGCGAGCGTGGCACCCAGCCGGGCAAACAGAAAGGCGATGGCCTTGCCGATGCCGCTGCCGGCGCCCGACACCAGCACCGTTTTGCCGGCGAAAAGGTCGTCGCGATAGACCGTCGGGAGCGCGGCCAGGGCTTCGTCGCCCGGGCCGAACCTGGGGTGTTGCGTGTCAGCCGAATTCATGTGTTCACCTTGAAGTAATCGGGTTTGGCGATGGTCCAGACTTCGCCCCAGAGCACGCCGCCGCCATCCACCGTGAGCAGTTCGCCGGTGATGAACTTGCCGCTGGGCGCGCTGAGATAGACCGCGGCCTCAGCCACGTCTTGCACGTCACCGACATGTTTCATCGGGTTGGAACCGGCATAGCCCTTCACCACCTCGGGGGAGTACTGACGGAAGCCGGTGCTGGCGATCGCTCCGGGCGCGATGCAATTGACGCGGATGCCATATTGCGCCCACTCCACGGCAACAGTCTTGGACAGATAGGTGACGGCGGCGCGCGCAGCGCAGGTGTGCGCCACGCCCGGCATGCCGCGCTGGAAGGTGGCGACGATGTTGACGATGTTGCCGTGTGTGCCGGTGTCGCGCCAGCGGCGGGCCAGCGCATGCATCATGTACCAGGTGCCGTTCAGGTTGGTGTCGATCACCGCCTTCCAGCCCTTGACGCTGTAGTCCAGCGCCCGCTGCGGGAATTGCCCGCCGGCGTTGTTGACGAGCACGTCGATGCGTCCGAAGTGCTGCCACGCCACGTCGATCAACTGCTCCACCTGCTCGGGCTCACGGATCGTCATGGGGTGCACCAGCACATCAGGGCTGCCGAGTCGGCGCAGCCATTCGGCGCAGGCCTCCAGCTTGGTCTGGTCGCGCCCGCAGATGGCCAGCTTGGCGCCCAGGCGCGCGTACAGGAAGGCGATGGCCTTTCCGATGCCGCTGCCGGCACCGCTGACCATCACCACCTGGCCTTCGAAGAGTCCGCTCTGGTAGACGGTGGGGCGGGTCGCGAGGGTTTCGTCATCGAAGCCGAAGGCAATGTCTTCTGTCATGTTGTCTCCTCAGAGTCGGAAAATTCCATGGTGTGGGTCGGCGATCGGGGTATGGGCGGCCTCATCGGGCGCGTGGCCCTTGCGCCGCAACTGGGCGGTTTTCACGTCGGCGAGGATGTTGGTGGCCTGATCGGGGCCCATCACCCCCATTTGCGCGTGCGGCCAAGTCTGGATCATGCGCGGATCCCGCCCCGGTCCGCACATGCCGCAGTAGCCCGCACCGAAAGCTGCACTGGTGATGACGGTGAACTTGGACATCTCGCTGCAACGGTGTCTGGTGTCAATCGAGCACGGGGATGAGGTCGGACACGCGCTCGAAGCGGGCATGTTCCAAAGGCTGGAGTCGGTCTTGCACAGCGAGATCAAAAGCCTTGGCCGCCCAAGAGCCGCTCTGCTGGGCTTCGCAGTGGCGGTGCTGGCCTACAACGTTCTGGCGTTGTTGCAGCGCGTGGTAGCGCAGGCGCACCGGGCGCAATACCCCGCACTGGAAGTCTCGACCTCAGCCCGGCAGCGGCGGTGCAGTGCGCGGTGCACCGTCACGTTTGTAGACCATGACCGTGCGCTTGAAGGTACAGACAATGACGCCGCGCTGGTTGTAGCCTTCGGTGCGCACCGTGACGACGCCGACGTTGGGGCGCGATCGCGACTCGCGCTTGTCCAGCACCGTGGAACGGGAATAAATCGTGTCGCCTTCGAACACCGGATGCGGCAGCCGGACTTCGTCCCATCCGAGGTTGGCCATGACGTTTTGCGAGACATCGCTCACCGTCTGCCCCGTCACGAGAGCCAGCGTGAGGCAGGAGTTGACGAGCGGGCGGCCGAACTCCGTCTGCGCAGCGTAGTGGGCATCGAAATGCAGCGGAGCCGTGTTTTGCGTCAGCAACGTGAACCAGATGTTGTCGTTCTGGGTCAGGGTGCGGCCGAGTGCATGCCGATACTCGTCGCCGACCTCGAAGTCTTCATAGAACCGGCCGCGCCAGCCTTCCTTGACAGTCATTTGTTGCTCCTTCGGTGGGTTGTCCAATTTGAGAGGCCCCAGACGCAGCCGGTCAGCGTGCCACTGAGCCACATAGCCGGCATGAGGACGATTGCTGTCAGTCTCTCAACCCGGCCTGTTGAAGTTGCCGGCGATGCATTGCGGTTATGTTTTGTCATGCGAAAGAATTCCATCGAACACGATCGCTGTGATTTGGCGTGAGAAGTCCTGAAAAGAGCCACGTTGGGGGTTGTACCATTCGCCGGTCCAGTTCAATGCCCCAATCACGAAAAGCCGAATCATGGCCGTGCTGGTGTCGTGGCGCAATTCGCCGCTGGCGAGCGCTGATTCGAAGAGCCGCTCCCAATAGTCTGCGTAAGCCCGCCGCACGACCCGGTGGCGATCTTTTGCACTGGCCGGGATTTGGCCATAAATGCGCATGTTGGCTGACGTGAAGTCGCCATAATGCAGCATTCCCCAAAGATGGCCTTCAATGCCAGCGGCGATTTTGTCTCGCCAGAGTGCGCTTTCGGGGAGAGCCTCAATACGGGTACGCACGGCATCCGCGACGATGGTGATGCCTTTGTCCAGTACTTCATCCAGGATCTGCTCTTTCGATTCGAAGTGATAGTAGATGCTGCCGGCTTTGACGCCGGCAGCATCCGCAATCTCGCGCAAAGTAGTTGCAGCATAGCCATGATGCCTGAATAGCCGTGCAGCTTCGAGCAGCACTCGTTCGCGTGTAGCAGGGCCATCTACGTCATCTTTGCTGGGTTTTGCGTCTGTATTTGGCTTCATATTGACCGTTAACTAGTGCGGTGTTCGACGCTATGGGGGTACATAAAGCCGCGCCTTTTGGCGCATGGCGGCGTTGCAAATCCTCGCGATAGCTGCGGCTATCGCTGCGGTTTGCGCCTCGCCCTGCACCAAAACGCATCGCTTTGATTTAGGGCTCGCAAAGCATCGAACACGGCACTAGATTCAAAATACAAATCGTATCAAACCTGGCTTTTGTCGAAGGGACGGCCTCGTGCATGGACGCGTCGCATGGAGTTATTCAGGGCTTGCATTTACTCACTTGCCGCCATTGGCCCACTGCCTGAAATCAGGCCGGCGTTTTTCCAGGAAAGCGCTCACGCCTTCTTTGGATTCTGCCGTGTCATAGTACAGGCTCAACGCTTGAAGTCCCAGGCTGCCGATGCCACGAATGTGCTCGGTGGATGCGTTGAAAGAGCGTTTCGCGATCGCCAGGGCGGTCGGGCTTTTTTCGACAATTTCCTTGCACCAGCGGGCGACTTCAGCGTCGAGCTGGTCGTGGGGCACGACGGTGTTGCACAAACCCATGGCCAAGGCCTCCTGCGCATTGTATCGGCGGCACATGTACCAGATCTCGCGGGCCTTCTTTTCGCCAACCACATGGCTCAGGTAGGCCGTGCCCCAGCCAGGATCGACCGAGCCAACCTTCGGGCCGACCTGGCCAAACACGGCCTTTTCCGAGGCAATGGTCATGTCGCACAAGGTGGCCAAGACATTGCCGCCGCCAATGGCGTAGCCCTGCACGCGGGCGATCACGGGCTTGGGCACGTCGCGAATGGCGCTGTGAAACTCTTCCACCGGAATGCCGATGGTGCCCCGGCCGTCGTACTGGCCGGCATGAGCCGACTGATCGCCGCCGGTGCAGAAAGCACGGTCACCCGTCCCCGTGAGCACAATGGCGGCAATTCGCTTGTCCCAGCCTGCCTTCATGAATGCCTGCAGCAGTTCCTCGACGGTCTGGCCACGAAACGCATTCATCACGTCGGGGCGGTTGATCGCAATGTAGGCCACCGAGTCGCGTTCTTCGTAGAGGATGTCCTTGAATTCCATGAGTTTTCCTTTTTGCCTTGTATTTCAACGTCGCATGCCTGCCATCCATGCCCAGGCGTTTACCCAATCATGCTGTAACCACCAGACACTGAAAGAACCTGTCCGGTGATATGACCCGCAGTCTTCGCTGAAGACAGGAAGACGACTGCATTGGCAATATCCTGTGGCCGCCCCACCTTGCGCAACGGCAGCGCCTTGGCGACTTTTTCCAGTTGCTCCGGCGTGAACATACTGCCGGCATCGATCCACATGCTGCTTCCGCCCACTTCGTCGGTGGTGCTCGGAATCGTGACGCCGGGGCATACCACGTTGCAGCGGATGCCGTAACGCCCGTTTTCCTTGGCGATCGTTTTCATGAAGCTGTTGACGGCGGCCTTGACGCCGCCATACACCGCTTCACGCGGCTCACCTTGCCGGCTGGCGTCGGAACTGATGGAGACGATGGAGCCGGCGTTGCGAGGAACCATGACGTCAAGCGCGGCCTTGGTGCAGTTGAGAACGCCGAGGTAGTTGATGTTGATGATTTTTTGCCACAGGTCGGGGGTCGTCTGCGTGAAGAACATCAACTGGTCCCAGCCGACGTTGTTGACAAGGACATCGACGCCGCCGAACTTGTCAGTGGCCGCCTTGAACATGGCCTGCACCTGGTCGAGCTTGGTGACATCGGTTTTGACAACCTGCGCCGACGCCGCGCCGCTCGCCAATGCAAGTTCGGCCGTCTTTTGCGCCTGCTTGTCGTCGATGTCGCCGATGGTGATGTTGGCGCCTTCCGCGGCGAAGCCAAGCACGATGCCGCGGCCAATGTTCGAGCCGCCACCAGTGACGATGACCGATTTACCTTTGAGATCGAGATCCATATTTATTACTCCTTGCGCTTTTGCGCGCCACATTTACGGAATTGGTATTATAGCTGCCAAACGATAGTTAGGTGAAGTGACCGACTTTTCCTGTGTTTGACCGTGGGCTTGGCATCTACCATGGCAATTCGCTGTGGCATTGGGTGCCACCGGTCGATTCAAGAAGGGATGAAAATCCGAAAAACAGGATGGCAGGGGCATGATCGGTGTGCAAAACGTCTGACTGCGCCCCTCCCAAGGGATGGCAATTACTGTTTGTTCTTGGCGAACTCGCCGGATTCTTTCTTCACGATGTCCTGGATCACGTCGTCATACGCCGAGAACCAGTCAGTCTGGGGCACCCACTTGGCGCCATCCCACATGTCGATGCGGGTCTTGCCGCCGCCGCCATGGTCCTTGGCGGTCACCGTCACGGGGGCGATCAGGCCGCCGGCATCAAAGTTTTTCAAGCTTTCCAGACCGCGCTTCATTTTGTCAGGCGTGATGGGCCAGCCATATTGTTTGATGGCCAGGCGAGCGCCCTCAAAAACGCTGGCATATTCGGCCAGACCGGTGTTGTAGTAAACATCGTTAAGAAGCTTGCGGTCACCGCTGCCCTTGCCTTTCTCATACAGGTCCTTGATGATCTGCTGCATCAGCGGGAGGCTCTGCCCACCTACTACGTTGGTGCCGCGCTTGATGCCTTTTGCGTTTGCCAGGCCGATGTTGGCAAGGTCGACTTCGTTGAGCCAATTGACAGAAATATATTTGTCGATCGGAATGCCGTTGCGCTTCATCTCACGCGCAGAAACCACATGCATGTTGGAGAGGTTCCAGCTGATCACCCAATCGGGATTGAAGCGGCGTATTTGGGTCCATACGGCCGCCTGATCGTTCCCAGGAAGTGGGTGGGGGGCAAGGAACAACTCAAAACCTTCTTTTTGGGCGAGGGTCTTAAGCACGCCGATCGGCTCCTGGCCGAAAGGGTAATCGGGGTATATATAGGCAACCCGTTTTCCTTTGATGTTTCCTTTGGCCTGGTCCTTGATGTATTGAATGTCGTTGGCAACTTGTCCCCAGTAGGTCGGGCCGAGCGCAAAAATCCATTGGAAGACTTCGCCATTGATGGCGTCGCCGCGGCCAGTGATGGCTTGGATCATCACGCGCTTTTCGTCCATCATTCGCGGTATCAGGGCGCGCGAAACGGGCGTGGACATGAAGTCATAGGTGATCGCCCCTTCACGCTTCATTTTTTCATAGCAC
>WOZN01000145.1 GCA_011620245.1 Acidovorax sp. | reverse complement strand
ACGCCGCCCCACGCCTACCCCACCCCTACCCCACCCCGCAAACCTGCCCGCCCGCCTCGTTGTGCGCGCGCTCGCGCAGGTCCTTGGCCTGCGCCACTTCGAGGTCGCGCGGCAGGGTGACGCCGTTTTTCACGGCCAGGATCTCGGCCATCACGCTCACGGCGATCTCGGGCGGTGTCTTGCTGCCGATGTAGATGCCGATCGGGCCGCGCAGGCGACGCAGGCTCTCCTCGGTCTGGCCGAAGTGCTCGATCAGGCGCGCACGGCGCGCGGCGTTGTTGCGGCGCGAGCCTATGCCGCCGATGTAGAAAGCCTCGGTCTGCAGCGCCTCGATGAGCGCGAGGTCGTCGAGCTTGGGGTCGTGCGTGAGCGCCACCACGCAGCTGCGCCGGTCGGGCTTGAAGGCCTGCACCACGTCGTCGGGCATGTCGGTCACCAGCACAGCACCGGGCACCTGGAAAGCGCTGCGGTATTCCTCACGCGGGTCGCAGACCGTCACGGCAAAGCCGCTGAACAGCGCCATGGTGGCGAGGTACTCGGCAAGCTGGCCGGCGCCGATCAGCAGCATGCGGTAGCCGGGGCCGAAGGTGTTGGTGAGTTGCTGCGCATCCAGCGTCAGCGCGGCGGGCGCTGCGGCGGGTGTGAGCGTGACCGCACCGTCGGCCAGGCGCAGGCTGCGCTGCATCAGCCGGCCCGCGTCGAGCGCGGCGATCAGCTCGCCCAGCGGCTCGGGCGCGGGGTCGTATTCGAGCAGCAGCTCCAGCGTGCCGCCGCAGGGCAGGCCGAAGCGGTGCGCCTCGTCGGCGCTGATGCCGTATTTGACGAACTCGGGCCCGCCGGGCGCGATGCGGTGCGGCTCTTGGGGCGTGCCTTTGGGCGCGGGCCCGAGCGCTGCTTGCGGCCGCTGGTAGCGGCTGGTGTAGCGCGCGATGAGGTCGTCTTCGATGCAGCCGCCCGAGACCGAGCCGACCACGGCGCCGTCTTCGCCCAGCGCCATGATCGAACCGACAGGCCGGGGCGACGAGCCCCAGGTGCGCACCACCGTGGCCAGCAGCGCACGCCGGCCGGCAGCACGCCAGTCGTGCAGGGTGCGCAACACCATCACATCCAGGTTTTCCATGGCATTTTCACCAGTTACAACTGCACCATTTCACATTTCCACTGCGCTGCGCGCCGCCTGCGGCCCGCGATACTGGCGCGGCCAAAGCCACCCGTGCGCTCGACCTCGCGGCCTGTTGCATGACGCCCGGCCAGTGCGGCGGCTACTGCGCAAACCCGGCCGGGTGCGGCAGGCGGCATAGCATGGCATAGGCAAAAGAATTCGCGCAGCAGGGGCACATTGCGGGCTGTGCGCTCGCTGCGTGAGCATGCTCATGACGCTGCGTGAGCGTGCTCATGCTGCTGGCCACTCCACCACGGATCGGGGGGGATGGCTCTGGCTACGGGCTTCGAAAAGCCTGTCCTGAGCCTGTCGAAGGGCTCTGCCTGAACGGTAGTTCATACCATCAAAGGGCCGGATCATTAACTGTCGTCTTTGTCGGCGAAGGGGTTGTGAGATGTCTTCATTTCGATGCGCAGCGGTGTTCCCACCAGATCGAATTCCTTGCGAAAACGCCCCTCCAGAAAACGTTTGTAGGCATCCGTCACATGTTCCAAAGAATTGCCATGGATCACGATGACCGGTGGATTCATGCCGCCCTGGTGGGCGTAACGCATCTTGGGGCGGAACATGCCTGCGCGCTTGGGCGCTTGAAACTGCACCGCCTCCAGCAGCACGCGGGTGAGCACCGGTGTGGACATCTTGCAGGTAGCTGCCTTGTGCGCCTGTACGATGGAAGCCCACAGGGGGCCCAGTCCTTGCCTCTTTTTTGCAGAAATGAAATGCATTGCCGCAAACTTCAGGAATGCCAGCCGGGTTTCAATAGACCGCTGCAGCAATTGGCGCTGGTAGTCATCAACGGCATCCCATTTGTTGACGGCCAGAACCACCGCGCGCCCGCTCTCAAGGATGTATCCGGCAATATGTGCATCCTGGTCCGTGACACCCTGGGTGGCATCCAGCAACAACAAGACAACATTGGCGGACTCGATAGCCTGCAAGGTCTTGACCACCGAGAACTTCTCGATGGCCTCAAACACCTTCCCCTTGCGACGCAAGCCGGCAGTGTCGACCAACTCAAACCGCTGTCCATTGCGCTCAAAAGGCACCGTGATGGCATCGCGCGTTGTGCCCGGCATGTCGAATGCCACCAGGCGCTCTTCACCCAGCCAGGTGTTGATCAGCGTTGATTTGCCCACATTGGGACGACCGGCCACCGCCAGCTTGATCACACCCTTGTCGACGTCCTGCTCGGCATCGTCCGGCTCTGGCAGATGAAGAGGCTCCAGGGCAAGGTCAACCAGCCCGCGGATTCCCTGCCCATGGGCTGCCGAGACAGGGTAGACATCACCCAGGCCCAGTTCATAGAACTCAGCCAGCTGGATACCCTGCAGCATGCCCTCCGCCTTGTTCGCCACCAAAACACAGGGCTTGCCCAGGCGGCGCAGATAGTTCGCAATATCGTGGTCCTGCGCCGAAACACCTGCGCGGGCGTCCACCACAAAAATCACCACATCGGCTTCCGCCACAGCCTGCTGCGTCTGCTTGGCCATCTCGTGGTAGATGCCACTGGATGCGTCCGGCTCGAACCCCCCGGTGTCGATAACGATGTACTCGTGCTTGCCTTGCTTTCCCTTGCCGTAATGCCTGTCGCGCGTCAACCCGGCAAAGTCGGCCACGATGGCATCCCTCGACTTTGTGAGGCGGTTGAACAACGTGGATTTTCCGACGTTCGGACGCCCCACGAGGGCGATAACTGGCTTCATTGAAAACAACCCATCAATCAGGACGGAAGCCGTATATCCCGCCATTGCGGGTGACAACCACCAAAGTATCTGCGGCGACAACCGGCGCGGCGGCGATGCCGGAGGCATCTGTGGTCAAGCGATTCAGGGGACTGCCATCCTCGCGGGACAGCAGATGCACGAGCCCGGCATCATCCCCTACGACGACCGACCGTCCCAAAAGCAATGGTGCCGTGAGCTTTCGAAATTTAAGTCGATCCGATGTCCAGGCACGCGTGCCATCGGCTCTTCTCCAGGCAAGCAGCAAACCGTTGCTTTCAGCCCCAAATATAAGATCGCCGTCACCATGGATGCCCTCGGTTCCCGCGGCAACCTGCGTCCACGCCACGGTGCCGCGCGCCGTATTCACGCACCCCACCGCAGCTTGAAATGAACGCGCGCAGACACTGTCGCCGACACGCGAAACACGTCCGACCAGATCCACCAGGCGCTCGACATCGTTCGTGCCACGGGCACTGGCCAGGGGGGCCTCCCATCGCACAATGCCATTGTCAGGGTTGAACCCTACAAGTCGCCCCGAAAGTCCGGCCACCAGCGTATCGCCGACCGCCAGGAGCACCCCGGATTGACGCAATACCAGCGGCTCGCTTGGGCGGGACTGGATCCACAAACGCCGCCCCGTCGCTGCATCGTAGGCAGAGACCGACCGGTCGGCAGACAACACAAAAATGCGGTTTCCTGCGACCAGCGGCGCCGTGAAGGTTTGCGTCTGCAAAGGCTTGCGCCACAGCTCGCGCCCCGCCTCCATGACCACCAGCATGTTGCTGCGGGAGACAACAGCAGTCCATTTGCCGTCACTGCCAACACCCGCCGACAAGGGCTCACCCAGCGCGGTGCGCCAGATATCCGCCCCCGAGCGTGCATCCAGAGCAACCACCACGCCGTCCGCAGATGCCAGCGTCACGACGTAGCCATTGACGTGAACATCCAGGGGCAACCCTGCAACAGCCCCGACGCGCGCTGTCCACACCTGGCGAACCCCCAGCACGGGAACATTGGGGCCAAGCTCCGCAGGCACCGGCTTGGAACTGCCGCCCCAGAGGGAGCAGCCACTCAGCACAGCCCCAATCAAAAGCGCAGACGCCAGCTGCTTGGCACGTGCGATCGACAGTGGAGAACGCAGGGATAGAACAAATCTCATTTTTTGACCTCATCGGATGCAACGGCCGCTACGGCTGCGCCTTGGGGACGGACTCCCAGTGCGTTGAGCTTGACCTCCACCAGGCGGCGATACTCCACACGGTCATCAAACGCCTTGAATGCACGGCTGTACTCGGCGACGGCCTGGTCCTGCTTGCCCTGCAGCATCAAGATATCACCCTTGCGGTCAGCAACCACCGCATCGAACTCGGCCGGAAACGATCCGGAAACCTGTTTGAGCGCGTCATCCAGTTCCTTCTGGTCCATCAGCACACTGGACAGGCGCAACCTGGCAAGCGCCCTGTAGCCGTCATCACCGGCCTTTTCCGCAACCCAGGTCAATGCTTGCCTGGCACCCTGGACATTGCCGGCGTCGAGCATGGATTTGGCAAGCATCAGCCCAGCCTGGGCGGTTTGCGTCGTTCCTGCATATTTGGAGCGCAGGTCACCAAACGCCTGCTCCATACGAGCCTGGTCACCGGCGCGAGCAGCCACATCCACGGCATCAAAGAGTGCCGCAGCCTGCGTTGCCTGGCGATTGTGCCAATACTGGTAACCATTCCAGGCCGCTACAGAGCCCAACACCAGCAGCGCCAAGGTAGTGATCAATGTCCCCCAGGTGTTCCAGAAATGCTTGAGTTGATCAAGCTGCTCTTGTTCTTCGAGATCGAGATGATTGGCCATGAATATGCTCGGAATTAACGGGAAATTTGGAGGGCACCGGCCCAATCGGAAACGTTATCAAGGCGGTGCTCTGTCTGCGCACCGCTGCCATCTCGCAATGACTTGCACAAGACCATGCCACGCGCCAACTCATCGGACCCAAAAACAAGTGCATGCCGGGCACCACTGGCGTCGGCTTTTTTGAACTGGGATTTCATGCTGCCCATGCCTTCACCCGACGCAGGGGCGCCATGCATCTGGACACTGACACCATGCGCCCGCAACTTCTCCAGTGTTGCAACGGCCACAGGCAAGGTGGTCACATCCGGGATGACGGCATAAACATCCGGGGATACCGGTGCAATGGCGCCACCCTGCTCTTTCAGAAGTTCCAGCACGCGCTCCACCCCGAGCGCCCAGCCAACGGCAGGCGCGGCCTTGCCACCAATTTGCTCAATCAGGTAGTCATACCTCCCACCGCCGCAAATGGTGCCTTGGGAGCCCAGCTGGTCGGTCACAAACTCAAACACCGTCAGATTGTAGTAATCCATGCCGCGCACCAAACGTGGATTGACCTGCCAGGAAACTCCGTTGGCATCCAAAATGGCCTTCACTGCATTGAAGTGATGCAGGGATGCCTCACCCAGGAAATCGATCAATCGCGGCGCCGCCTCGACAATCGGCTGCATGGCCGGGTTCTTGGTGTCCAGAATCCGCAGCGGATTGCTGTGCAGGCGCCGGCGCGCCTCCTCATCCAGAACATCCCCATGGCGCTCCAGATAGGCGATCAAGGCTGCGCGGTGCGCCTTGCGCTCGTCAGGTTGCCCGAGGCTGTTGAGTTCCAGGCGCACATTCTGAAGGCCCAATTCTTTCCACAATGCATTGGCCAGCAAAATCAATTCCGCATCCAGTTCCGCTCCCGGAAATCCGAGCGCTTCCGCTCCGATCTGGTGGAACTGACGGTATCGACCCCGCTGGGGGCGCTCATGGCGGAACATGGGACCCATGTAGTACAAACGTTTGCCACCGTCATACAGCATGGAATGTTCAGCCACCGCGCGAACCACACCTGCCGTCGCCTCCGGCCGCAAGGTCAGTTGCTCGCCATTGAGGCGGTCTTCAAAGGAATACATCTCCTTCTCGACGATGTCCGTGACTTCACCCAGGCTGCGCACAAACAGCGACGTCGGTTCGACGATGGGGGTGCGAATATTGCGATAGGCGTACCGCTCCATGAGTGCACGAACCTTGCCTTCCAGCCATTCCCACCGTGCGGAGTCGGGCGGCAAGATATCGTTCATGCCTTTGACAGCGGTCAGCTTTTCAAGCTTCGACACAGGGGCTCCTTTTTCAGTACTCACTGCGATATTTTTCTTTGTGGTGGGGGGGGGAAGATGACGAACATGGCACAGCAATGACTGGCAGGTCAGCCCTGCCAGGGCCGAGCTACCGGACTATGCCGCCGAAGGCACAGCACCAAAGCGCTTTTCGATGTAGTTCTCAACGATCTGGTGGAATTCATTGGCAATGTTGTCACCCCGCAGGGTGAGGACTTTTTCACCGTCAATGAACACCGGGGCTGCGGGCGCTTCGCCGGTTCCGGGAAGGCTGATTCCGACATCTGCATGCTTGCTTTCGCCGGGGCCATTCACGATGCACCCCATGACCGCAACCTTGAGGTTTTCCACACCGGGATAACGCACCCGCCACACGGGCATCTGTGCGCGAAGGAAATCGTCAATCTGTTTGGCAAGGTCCTGGAACGTGGTGCTGGTGGTGCGGCCACAGCCTGGGCAGGCCGTCACGCTGGGCACGAAAATCCGCAGCCCCAGCGACTGCAGGATCTCCGAGGCGACCACCACTTCCTGCGTCCGCGCCTCGCCCGGTTGTGGCGTGAGCGATACGCGAATGGTGTCGCCGATGCCCTCTTGCAGCAGGATCGACAAGGCAGTGGCGGATGCAACGGTCCCCTTGGTACCCATGCCCGCTTCCGTGAGCCCCAGATGCAGGGCATAGTCGCAACGGCGCGCCAGTTCACGGTAAACCGAAATCAGATCCTGAACACCACTGACCTTGCACGACAGGATGATCTGATTGCCGTCCATGCCCATTTCTTCGGCACGGTGCGCTGACTCCACTGCTGATGTGATCAACGCCTCATACATCACCTGGCGCGCATCCCAGGGGGCTGAACGGCGGCTGTTGGTATCCATCAGACTGGCCAGAAGCTCCTGATCCAGGCTGCCCCAATTGACACCGATGCGAACCGGTTTGTTCCACCGTATTGCCGCTTCGATCATCTGACCGAACTGGCGATCGCGCTTGTCGCCCTTGCCGACGTTGCCCGGATTGATGCGGTATTTCGACAATGCCTGCGCACAATCCGGAAAATCCGTCAGGAGCCGATGTCCGTTGTAATGAAAATCACCGACCAGGGGGACGCTCTCACCCATGCGATCGAGCTGCTCCCGAATGCAGGGAACCGCAGCCGCTGCCTCGGGCGTGTTGACGGTGATGCGAACGAACTCCGACCCCGCCTGGGCAAGCTCCTTGACCTGGATGGCCGTGCCGATAACGTCCACCGTGTCCGTATTGGTCATGGACTGGACACGCACAGGCGCATCGCCACCGACCGTGACAATGCGGGACCCCCACATTACCTGCGCCTGCCTGGAGCGGCGAGGGGCTGGTTTTGCTACATTGACCGGAGCGTTATCGCCAACCATGTTTTCCACTATTTCACCTCGAAGCGAGCGACGTTTTCACGGGACACGGGGCCGAG
>WOZN01000207.1 GCA_011620245.1 Acidovorax sp. | reverse complement strand
GGCACCCCGATCACGGCACCGGCGGGCGCATCCAACTGCCGTTTTTAGGTTCAATCGCACCAAACATGACATCAAAAAAACACATTTGATGCAATCCGGGATTGTCCATTAGCCGGTCTTTTGGGCCTGCGCGGGTGCTGGCGGACGATTTGCGGTCATTTTGGTCCCTCCTTCGGCGGCAATGGCCCAGCTATTGCCTCTCACCATTGCCCCATCTGCCGCGCAACTCGCCACGCCACCCCGCGCGTCCCTATGAACAATCTCGGATGAGCAATCTCGCATAATTTCTCATAATTATTGAAAATAATGCGCCAAAAATCCATCAAGGCTTACCAGCAATTTCCACGAAACCACCAGCTGGGTGCAAAAACGCAACACTGCTGTCAGCAGCGCCCGACCTGATCGCCCTCGACCCAGATCCATTTGGGTGCCCCCAGACCGAAGCCCATCCCGGTATGCGATGCACAACCGTGCACCTGCAACGCCGCCCTGCCCTGCTCCCCACAAGTCCCGATCCATAAACATCATCATCAACGAAGACCTCAAGGCCTATATCTCGATCCGCTGAGCCCGAGGAACACGAGTCGCTGGAGCGCAGCCTGCTGGCCTATTGCAGAACACGCGCTTTCAGTCGATGGAAGACATGCATCTGTGGATGATCGACCAGCACCTGGGCCGGCGCAGCGTTTCGGACTTTCAGCGCGGCGTGCTGGCACTGCGCAAACGCGAGATGGTGGCCAAGCTGACGGCCGAGAACGCTGCCTTGCGACGGCAGTTGGCCGAACCCAGCGCCCGTCAGTAACTACTATTTCAATAGCTATCAGCGCTTATCCATAAAGCGCTAGCGGCCTATTTCATGTGGATTTTCGTGGTGCTTTTCGTGGCGCTACGGGCTGGCGCTGCGCCCACACCCACAGTCCCACGCCAGCCACAATCATCGGCAGGCAAAGCCACTGACCCATGCTCATACCCAACGAGAGCAGGCCCAGGAATGCATCGGGCTCGCGGAAATACTCGGCAATGAAGCGCAACACACCGTAGCCCACCAAAAATGCCGCCGCCACCTGGCCCTGGCGGCGCTCACGGCGCGCATACAGCCACAGCAGCACAAACAGCAGCAACCCCTCCAGCAGGAACTGGTACACCTGCGACGGGTGGCGCGGCTGCATGGAGCCGCTGTGCGCAAAGACCATGCCCCACGGCAGATCAGGGCTCGCAAAGCGCCCCCACAACTCGCCATTGATGAAGTTACCCACGCGCCCGGCCGCCAGCCCCGTGGGCACACAAGGCGCCACAAAGTCGGCCACCTGCAGCCAGGGCCGCTTGCGCGAATGGGCAAACCACAGCATGGCCGCAATCGCGCCCAGCAGCCCGCCATGAAAGCTCATCCCACCCTGCCACACGGCAAAAATCTCCAGCGGGTGGCTGAGGTAATAACCCGGTTTGTAGAACAGGCAGTAGCCCAGCCGCCCCCCGGCCACCACACCGACCACGCCGAGGAAAAGAATGTCCTCAACATCCCTGCGTGACCAGGCGCCCGGCCCGGTGATGGACGCAAAGGGTTCATGGCGCAGGCGGCGCATGCCCAGCAGCATGAACAGGCCAAAAGCCGCAAGATAGGTCAGGCCATACCAGTGCACGGCCAAAGGGCCGATCTGCAGGGCAACGGGGTCGATGTGGGGATAGGTCAGCATGGTGGGCGGTATTGTGCCCGGCCCGGCGCCCCTGGGCGGGAATCGGGGCGGCAACGCCTGGCAATTCCGAGGAAAAACGGTCATCAGCGCATGTGCAACATGCGATTCAAGCTATCGAAAACAGAGCATAAAAAACCCGCTACCAAATGGGCCGGCGGGTCTGGGCAGGCGGTGCCTGCGCGCCGGGCGGTGTCAGTCCAGCAGCGACAAATCGCGTACAGCGCCCTTGTCGGCCGACATCACCAGCTTGGCATAGGCCTTGAGGGCGGCCGACACATTGCGTTTGCGAGGCTGCGCGGGTTTCCAGCCCTTGGCGTCCTGCTCGGCACGGCGATGCGCCAGTTCTTCATTGGACACCAGCACGTTGATCGAGCGGTTGGGAATGTCGATGCGAATGCGGTCACCGTTCTTCACCAGACCGATGGCACCACCGGCGGCGGCCTCGGGCGATGCATGGCCGATGGACAAGCCCGAAGTGCCGCCCGAAAAGCGGCCATCCGTCAACAACGCGCAGGCCTTGCCGAGGCCCTTGGACTTGATGTAGCTGGTGGGGTACAGCATCTCTTGCATGCCGGGGCCGCCCTTGGGGCCTTCGTAGCGCACGATGACGATGTCGCCCGTCTTGACCTTGTCGTCCAGGATGTTGGCCACGGCCTCGTCCTGTGACTCTGTGACATGGGCCGGCCCTTCGAACACCATCAGCGCATCGTCCACGCCGGCGGTCTTGACCACGCAGCCGTCCAGCGCGATGTTGCCGCGCAGCACGGCCAGGCCGCCCTCTTGTGAGAAGGCGTGGTCACCAGAGCGGATGCAGCCCTCCGCGCGGTCCAGGTCCAGGCTGGGCCAGCGAGTGGCCTGACTGAACGCCACTTGCGTGGGGATGCCGGCGGGGCCGGCCATGTAGAACGTCTTGACCGCGTCTGACGGATTGCGCGCAATGTCCCAGACATCGAGCGCTTCCTTCATGGACTTGGCATGCACGGTGGGGACATCGGTGTGCAGCTTGCCAGCACGGTCGAGCTCACCCAGGATGGCCATGATGCCGCCGGCGCGGTGCACGTCTTCGATGTGGTACTTGTTGGTGTTGGGCGCCACCTTGCACAGCTGCGGCACCACGCGCGAGATGCGGTCGATGTCGGCCATGGTGAAGTTGATCTCGGCCTCCTGGGCAATGGCCAGCAGGTGCAGGATGGTGTTGGTCGAGCCGCCCATGGCGATGTCCAGCGTGATGGCGTTCTCGAAGGCCTTGAAGCCCATGGAGCGCGGCAGCACCGTGGCATCGTCTTGCTCGTAATAACGCTTGCACAGCTCCACCACCAGATGGCCGGCACGCTTGAACAGCGCTTCGCGGTCCGCATGTGTGGCCACCACAGTGCCGTTACCTGGCAGCGACAGGCCCAGCGCTTCGGTCAGGCAATTCATGGAATTGGCGGTGAACATGCCCGAGCAGGAACCGCAGGTGGGGCAGGCCGAGCGCTCCACTTCGGCCAGGTCAGCGTCCGACACCTTGTCGTCGGCCGCCATCACCATGGCGTCGATCAGGTCGAGCTTCTTGAATTCGAGCTTGTGCGTGTCTGGGTTGGCCAACTTGACCTTGCCAGCTTCCATCGGGCCACCGGAGACAAACACCACGGGAATATTCAGCCGCATGGCGGCCATCAGCATGCCGGGGGTGATCTTGTCGCAGTTGGAGATGCACACCATGGCATCGGCGCAGTGCGCGTTGACCATGTATTCCACCGAGTCGGCAATGATGTCGCGGCTGGGCAACGAATACAGCATGCCGTCATGTCCCATGGCAATGCCATCGTCCACGGCAATGGTGTTGAACTCCTTGGCCACGCCACCGGCGGCCTCGATCTCGCGCGCCACCAGTTGCCCCAGGTCCTTGAGGTGCACATGGCCGGGCACGAACTGCGTGAACGAGTTGACCACCGCAATGATGGGCTTTTGAAAATCGTCGTCCTTCATGCCAGTGGCACGCCAGAGCGAGCGCGCACCTGCCATGTTGCGACCGGCGGTGGAGGTTTTGGAGCGGTAAACAGGCATCGTGATTGGGGGTAAAGGGTTACGCGGGAATCCGGGGCAATATAGGGGCAATATAGGGGCAATTATCTCTGGGGGGTTATGCGGGTCATCCTAACGCGGCTTGCGCCGCTGGATCCCCAGCGCTTCCTTGTGCCGGTTGATGCGGTCCTGCTTGCGCTGGTCCATTTTTTCCATGGCCTTGCGCTTGGTGTAACCCGTGGAGTCGGCCCATACCCACCACAAGGCCGCGATGGCAAATGGCGACAGCACCCACCACCAAGACCAATCTGCCAGGGGTCCGATTTCAAGGAATTTCAGCAACGCCAAAACGAGCCCCAAGCCCAACATGTACATCATCATCTCCCAAAAATACCGATCCAATGCATGAATTGACAAAAGGCATGGCGATGTCAACCCAAGTCATTACAATTTCGTTATGAACACTGTAACTCAACCTCAGGAAATTCCACTATGAAGCGCACCCTGATCACTCTTGCCATGACACTGTCGGTCGCAGCTCCTGCCATGGCCGATTTGGCTTTGGCCACATCGAAAAACTGCATGGCCTGCCATGCTGTGGACAAGAAATTGGTTGGCCCTGCTTACAAGGATGTGGCAGCCAAGTACGCCGGACAAAAAGGCGCTGTCGACAAGCTTGCCGCCAAGATCGTCAAGGGTGGCTCTGGCGTGTGGGGCCCGGTTCCCATGCCGGCCAATGTCCAGGTCTCTGAAGCAGAAAGCAAGAAACTGGCTGCCTGGGTTCTGACGCTGAAGTAATTCGGCAATTTGCCGCTGCGGAGTTCAGGCTCTGCACCCTCTGGCCGCGCTTTCCCCCCAGGAAACGCGGCCTTTGTTTTGGGCGCGCTCCGTCACACGATGCTGCCTCCAGAACGCCCCCGCAATTGCTGCTCCAGCTGTCCCATGTAAGCGGCCGTGGTGTTGTCGGATTCTTCAGCCCTTGCCATCAGGTGTGACTCCAGGCGGTCCAGCCGTGCCAGCAACGCTGCCTGGGCCTGCACATGCTGGGCTTCGAGAAAGCTGCGCAGTTCGGTAAAACGCGATGCCTCGGCCTTGTCGGCCAGTTCGCGCTGCGCCTGCATCTCCTTGGTGTGGCGGCGCGTCTCCATGAGCACCGAGCCCTGCAAAGACAGCACATAGGCCGCGAAGAACACGCCCAGCAGCGTGGTCAGGCCCAGCATCAGCAAACCCAGGGGGGCCTCGAAGGTCATCAACCCCACCGACACCATGGAAGAAGCGGTCAGCAGTTCCCAGTTCAGTGCCGCAAGCGCGGCAATGGCCAGGACGATGATGAGCAAGAGGATTGATCGCATTTGCATGTGGGTTACTCCGGTAAACAAATGTCCCCCGGCCGAGTTGACCGGGATGAAGCTGCTCAGTTGTACCTCATGGCCATCTGGCCTGCGCGGTAACGCACCAAGGAACCGGCGCCGTCCTACATCGGCAGGATAGACTTGGCCCTCAGCAAGCGCTGCGCGCTGGCGCCTTTCGGCGCCCTCTGGATCAGTTGGTCTGCGACAACTGATCCAGAATTGCGGGATTTTCCAGCGTGCTGATGTCCTGGGTGATGGCTTCGCCCTTGGCGATGCTGCGCAGCAGGCGGCGCATGATCTTGCCGCTGCGGGTCTTGGGCAGGTTGTCGCCAAAGCGGATGTCCTTGGGCTTGGCAATCGGGCCAATTTCCTTGGCCACCCAGTTGCGCAACTCGTTGGCGATCTGCCTGGCCTCCTCGCCCGTGGGGCGCGAGCGCTTGAGCACCACGAAGGCGCAGATGGCCTCGCCAGTCAGATCGTCCGGGCGCCCCACCACGGCCGCTTCGGCCACGAGATCGGTCTTGGCCACCAGTGCCGATTCGATTTCCATCGTGCCCATGCGGTGGCCTGACACGTTCAGCACATCGTCAATGCGGCCTGTGATGCGGAAATAGCCACGGTCGGCGCTGCGCACAGCGCCATCGCCCGCCAGGTAGTAGCCCTTGAGTTCTTCGGGAAAATAGCTCTTCTTGAAGCGCTCGGGGTCGTTCCAGATGGTGCGGATCATGCTGGGCCAGGGGCGCTTGATGACCAGGATGCCGCCCGCGCCATTGGCCACGTCGTTGCCCGTTTCGTCCACGATGGCAGCGGTGATACCGGGCAATGGCAGCGTGCAGCTGCCGGGCACCAGCGGCGTGGCGCCGGGCAGCGGCGTGATGACATGGCCGCCGGTTTCGGTTTGCCAGAAGGTGTCCACGATGGGGCACCGCTCGCCACCCACGTGTTTGTAGTACCACATCCAGGCTTCGGGGTTGATGGGTTCGCCCACGCTGCCCAGGATGCGCAGGCTCGACAAATCGAAGCGCGCGGGGTGCACTGCCGCATCGCCCTCGGCCGCCTTGATGAGCGAGCGGATGGCCGTGGGGGCAGTGTAGAAAATGGAGCACTTGTGGCGCTCGATCATCTGCCAGAAACGCCCGGCGTTCGGGAAGGTGGGAATGCCTTCAAAGATGACCTGCGTGGCGCCCGCTGCCAGTGGGCCGTAGGTGACATAGGTGTGGCCCGTGATCCAGCCAATGTCGGCTGTGCACCAGAAGATATCGTCGGGGCGCAGGTCGAACGTCCAGTCCATGGTGATTTTGGCCCACAGCAGGTAGCCACCCGTGCTGTGCTGCACGCCCTTGGGTTTGCCGGTGGAGCCCGAGGTGTAGAGAATGAACAGCGGGTGCTCGGCGCCCACGGCCACGGGCGGGCACTCGGTGCTCTGGCCGGCCAGTGCCTGGGCAAAGGTCTTGTCGCGCCCTTCGACCATGTTGCATGGCGTGGACGTGCGCTCATACACAAACACGTTGCGCAGGGTGTCGCAGCCGCCTGCCGCCAGCGCTTCGTCGATGATGGACTTGAGCGGCAACTCCTTGCCACCGCGCATCTGGTAGTTCGCCGTGACGATGAGCACCGCACCCGCGTCGATGATGCGCTCGTGCACCGCCTTGGCGCTGAAGCCGCCAAACACCACGCTGTGCGTGGCGCCAATGCGCGCACAGGCCTGCATGGCGATGACGCCCTCAATCGTCATGGGCATGTAGATCAGCACCCGGTCGCCCTTGCCCACCCCATGGGCCTTGAGGGCGTTGGCAAACTGGCTCACGCGGGCCAGCAGCTCTTTGTAGGTGATGCGGGTCACCGCGCCATCGTCGGCCTCGAAAATGATGGCCGTCTTGTTCTCGGTGGGCGTGCCGATGTGGCGGTCCAGGCAATTGGCCGAAGCATTGAGTTCGCCATCGGCAAACCACTGGAAGAACGGCGCATTCGACTCATCCAGGATGCGGGTGAAAGGCTTGGTCCATTGCAGGTTCTCGCGCGCCAGGCGGGCCCAGAAGCCTTCGAAATCCTTGTCGGCCTCGGCACACAGCGCTTCGTAACCGGCCATGCCTGAAATACGGGCGGCTTTGACCACCGCATCCGAGGGCGGGAACACGCGGTTTTCAACCAGCACGGACTCGATAGAGGAATTGGGCGAACTCATGATGTTGTCTCCTGGGTCTGATGGAACTGGGCGGTACTGTCTGCCACCCCACTTACAAGCTACTGACGGATCTAGGAGGCTGTCGGACTTGGAGCGTCGATCAGCGAAAACCGAAGGTTTCGCCAAAATCTGCTCCAGCGAGGACAGTTTTCGCCGGATTTGCAGCCCCATAGCCCGGCTATGGGGCAAAAAGACGGTAAAAAGTGGACCGCTGCGGTCCATTTGCAGCCGACGATTTCCAAGTCCAACAGCCTCCTAG
>WOZN01000104.1 GCA_011620245.1 Acidovorax sp. | reverse complement strand
GGCCCAGAACACCGGAATAGGCCGTGAACGCCAGCGCCACCGCCAACAACATGGCCCCCAAACCCACCGGGTTGAGGTCGTACAAATAAGCGCGGCGAAACTCCAACTGCCGGGGGCTCAAGCCCAGCGGCTTGTTGATGACCAAATCGGCCACCACCGCACCAATCCAGGCCACGGCCACGTTGCTGAACAAAGCCAGCACCATCTCCAGGGCACCAAAAACCCCCAGGGTCATGAGCAGCATGGCAATCACCACGTTGAACACCAGCCACACCACGCGCCCCGGATGGCTGTGCGTGAGCCGGGCAAAAAAATTGGACCAGGCCAGGGAGCCCGCGTACGCATTGGTCACGTTGATCTTGACCTGCGAGATCACAACGAACGCCAACGTCACCCAGACCGCCAGGCTTGCATGGTCTTGCGAACCGTTTCCCAGCGACAAGGTATAGCCCGCCAGATACATGCGCGTGGGCTGTGCCGCCTGCTCCGCGGTGGCCCCGTACTGGATTGCCAAAAAGGCCAGCAGCGCACCGCCGAGCATTTTCAGCATGCCCAGCCCGATCCAGCCGGGGCCCGCCACCAAAACCCCCGCCCACCACCGCCAGCGGTTCGCGGCCGTGCGCTCGGGCATGAAGCGCAAGAAATCCACCTGCTCACCAATCTGCACCACCAGCGAGAACGCCACGGCCGATGCCGCGCCGAACATCAGCGGATCAAAAGCATTGCTACCCGAGCGCACCCCCGACATTTGGGTGAACTGCCCATACAGCTCGGGCCTTTGCACGGCCATCCACACAAAAGGCCAGAGCAACAAAAAGGCCCAGAGGGGCTGGGTCCAGGTCTGCAGGCGCGAAATCAGGGTGATGCCATACAGCACCAGCGGAATGACGACCAGCGACGACAACATATAGCACCACACCATGGGCCAACCCGCAGCCATGTGCAGCGCCTGCGCCATGATGGCGGCCTCCAGCGCGAAGAAAATGAAGGTGAACGAGGCGTAAATCAGCGAAGTCACCGTGGAGCCGAGGTAGCCAAAACCTGCGCCGCGCGTGAGCAAATCCATGTCCAGGCCGTGGCGGGCGGCGTAAACCGCAATCGGCAAACCTGTCAGAAAAGTGATCAGCCCCATCACCACAATGGCCCACAGGGCGTTGCTGAAACCGTAGTTCAACGCAATCGCCCCGCCAATGGCCTCCAGCGCCAGAAACGAAATGCTCCCAAAAGCCGTGTTCGCAACCTGGAACTCGCTCCACTTGCGTGCGCTGTGCGGCGTGTAGCGCAGCGCGTAATCCTCCATTGTCTCGTTGGCCACCCAGGCGTTGTAGTCGCGGCGAATGCGAAAGATTTTCTGGGGGGCGTGGCTCATGCGCTCACTTTTGGTGCGTTGTCTGGATTCATCCTGGGGCGTATTCCAGTCGCAAGCAAGAAATGTTCACAAACATGCGGCCATGGTCGCTACGTCGAATGACGTATGGGAGCCCCACAGGGTTCTCCCTAATCTTGAGGCCGTGGTGACAACGTGTCGCCCCGCACCGGAGAGAGCCGCGAAAACGGCTGAAACCGGTGTGTTTGGTTTTCACCTTCCCTTCAAGGAGTGCCCCATGAGCCACCGCCCCGCCCCTACCCAGCCCGCTACCCAGCCTGCCTTGGAAGCCGAGGCACTGCAACGCCGCCGCCTGCTCCAGGGCCTGGGTGCCATGTCCCTTGCCGGCCTGCCCGGTCTGGCATTCGCACAGCAATACCCGACATCCGCAGTCAACACCACCAAGCGCGCTGTAACCGATACCGAAGTGGTCGTGGGCCAGCTGCACTCGTCGTCGGGCACGATGGCGATTTCGGAAACCGGTTCCATCCAGGCAGAGCAGCTTGCCATCGACCAGATCAACGCCATGGGCGGCATCCTGGGCCGCAAGATCCGGGTGATCAAGGAAGACGGCGCCTCCGACTGGCCCACCTTTGCCGAAAAATCCAAGAAGCTGCTGGTCAACGACAAGGTGGCCACCGTTTTTGGCTGCTGGACTTCGGCATCGCGCAAGGCCGTGCTGCCCATCTTCGAGAAAGAAAACGGCCTGCTGTACTACCCCACCTTCTACGAAGGCCTGGAGCAGTCCAAGAATGTGATCTACACCGGCCAGGAAGCCACGCAGCAAATCATCTTCAGCCTGGACTGGGGCGCCAAAGAGAAGAAAGCCAAAACCTTCTTCCTCGTCGGCTCCGACTATATCTGGCCACGTACCTCGATGAAGATTGCGCGCAAGCATATCGAGACCGTGGGCAAGCTGGGCAAGGTAGTCGGCGAGGAATATTACCCGCTGGGCAACACCAACTTCAACTCGCTGATCAACAAGATCAAGGTCGCCAAGCCCGACTGCATCTTCACGGCGGTGGTGGGTGGCTCGAACGTGGCTTTCTACAAGCAGCTCAAGGCCGCAGGCATCACCGGAGACAGGCAGTTCCTGCTGACGCTGTCCGTGACCGAAGATGAAATGCTGGGCGTGGGCGGTGAAAACTTCAACGGCTTTTACTCGTCGATGAAGTATTTCCAGACGCTCGACAACGAAAACAACAAAAAGTTTGTGCAAGCCTTCAAGGCCAAATACGGCCCCAGATCGGTGATTGGCGACGTGACGCAGGCGGGCTACCTGGGCCCCTGGCTGTGGAAGGCCGCGGTCGAGAAAGCCGGCAGCTTCGACGTGGACAAGGTCGTGGCCGCATCGCCAGGCATTGAGCTCAAGACTGCGCCAGAAGGCTACGTGAAGGTGCACGAAAACCACCACCTCTGGAGCAAGTCGCGCATTGCCCAGGGCCAAAAGGACGGCACGTTCAAGATCGTGGCCGAGTCGCCCCACCTGATCGAGCCCAACCCCTTCCCCAAGGGTTACCAGTAATCACTTGACGCTGGCCGGCGGGGCGGCGGCGGGGCCGCCGCCCCTGGTTTGCAGACAGACAGACAGGCAGGTGCAGAAATGACTTTTTCAGAAATGCTCAATATCAGCCTCATGCAGGGCTTTGCGGGCCTGAGCCTGTTTTCCGTCCTGCTGCTCATGGGTCTGGGCCTGGCCATCATCTTTGGCCAGATGGGTGTGATCAACATGGCGCATGGCGAGTTCATGACCATTGGTGCATACACCGTGTACATGTTCTCGATCCTGGTCGAGCGCCTGGCCCCCAACCTCATGCCGGTGTACTTTCCGCTGGCCATCGGCGTGGCGTTTTGCCTGGCCTTCATGGCGGGCTGGCTGGTGGAGTGGGGCCTGATACGCCACCTCTACAAACGCCCCCTGGACACCCTGCTCGCCACCTGGGGCCTGAGCCTGGGCTTGCAGCAAACGTTCCGCACCGCCATTGGCCCCAAGGAAGTCAGCCCCACCCTGCCCGACTGGCTCATGGGCTCCTGGGCGCCCGCCGAGGGCCTGGACATCCCTATCAACGGCTTGTTTGTGCTGGCCCTCACGGCGCTGGTCACGGGCGGCGTGCTGATTGCTCTCTACAAAAGCCGCTGGGGCCTGCGGGTGCGCGCCACGGTGAGCAACCGCGTGATGGCCAACGCCATTGGCATCAACACCCAAAAGACCGACCGCCTGACCTTTGCGATTGGCTGTGGCATTGCCGGCGTCGCCGGTGCGGCCTTCACCACCATTGGCTCGACAGGGCCCACCTCGGGCTCGCTCTACATCGTCGATTCGTTCCTTGTCGTGACCTTTGGCGGAGCAGCAAGCCTGCTGGGCACGGTGGTGTCGGCCTTCGGCATCGCACAAACACAGTCGATTTCGGAGTTTTTCCTGACCGGCTCCATGGCCAAGGTGCTCACGCTGTCGCTGATCGTGGTGATCTTGATGATCCGCCCGCAAGGCCTGTTTGCCAGCAAGGTGCGCCGCTGATGCAGCGCCCCAGACCCTCAGGAGTTACACCATGAACGCATTCAATGCATGGATCAAAAAATCGGGGCTGGCCAGTGTGCTGCTGCTTGCCGCTGTGCTGCTGGTGGTTTTCCCGCTGGTTTTCGACATCTTCCGGCTCAACCTTGTGGGCAAGTACCTGACCTACGGCTTCGTCGCCCTGGGGCTGGTCATGGTCTGGGGCTATGGCGGCGTGCTCAGCCTGGGCCAGGGTGTCTTTTTTGGCCTGGGCGGCTACGCCATGGCCATGTTCCTCAAGCTTGAAGCCTCTGACCCCATCAGCACCAAGATCCAGTCCACCCCCGGCATCCCTGATTTCATGGATTGGAACCAGTTGACAGCGCTGCCGCTGTGGTGGGAGCCCTTCAACTACCTGCCCTTTGCACTGTTTGCCGTGGTGGCCGTACCCACGTTGCTGGCCTTCATCGTCAGCTACGCGATGTTCAAGCGGCGCGTGGGCGGCGTGTATTTCGCCATCATCACGCAGGCAGTGGCCCTGATCCTGACGGTACTGATCATCGGCCAGCAAGGCTACACCGGTGGCGTCAACGGCATGACCGACCTCAAGACCCTGCTGGGCTGGGACATCCGCACCGACAGCGCCAGATACATCCTCTACTACGTTTGCAGCTGCCTGCTGCTGGCCACTGTGCTGCTGTGCCTGTGGATTCAAAAGAGCAAGCTCGGCACGCTGCTGCTGGCGATGCGCGACAAGGAAGACCGCGTGCGCTTTTCGGGCTATGACGTGGCCATGTTCAAAGTGTTCGTGTTCTGCCTGGCCGCGGCGCTGTCGGGCATCGGCGGCGCATTGTTCACGCTGCAGGTGGGATTCATGTCGCCGTCTTTCGTGGGCATCGTGCCCTCCATCGAGATGGTGATCTACGCCGCCGTGGGCGGGCGCATGAGCCTGGTGGGCGCGGTGTACGGCACGCTGCTGGTGAACTTCGGCAAGACCTATTTCTCCGAGAGCTTCCCCGACCTGTGGCTGTTCCTGATGGCGGCGCTCTTCATCGGCGTGACCATGGCTTTCCCCGATGGCCTGGCGGGCCTGGTCGAAAAGCAGATCAAGCCCTGGCTGCGGCGCCGGCTCGCCCCTCGGGCGGCCAAGGCGGACGCCTCGCCCACGGCGGTGCCCGCGGATCACCCGGCACAGGCTGCCCCCAAGGCCCCCGCCGTGCTGCCCGCCAGCGTGAACGGACAGCAAGCCTGAGCCCCACCCACCCCACAGGAGAACACCATGAGCAATACCGACTTTGCGCTGGCGGTGGAAGACCTCACCGTCTCGTTCGACGGCTTCAAGGCCATCGACGCGCTCACGCTCTACATCGACCGCAACGAGTTGCGCGTGATCATCGGCCCCAACGGCGCGGGAAAAACCACGCTGCTGGACCTGATCTGCGGCAAAACCCGCGCCAGCAGCGGCAGCATCAAGTTCAAGAACGAGGAGATGACCGTGCTGGACGAACATACCCGCGTGCGCCGGGGCATAGGCCGCAAGTTCCAGACACCCTCGATCTATGAAAACCTGAGCGTTTTCAAGAACCTTGAAGTGTCCTACCCCTCGGGCCGCTCGGTTTTCGGCGCCCTGACCTTTCGCTGCACCGACGAAGTCATGGCGCGCGTGCACGCCGTGGCCCAAGAAATCGGCCTGGCGGATGCCCTGCAAATGGAAGCCGGGCTTTTGTCGCACGGGCAAAAGCAGTGGCTGGAGATTGGCATGCTGCTGATGCAGGAGCCCGAGCTGCTGATGCTCGACGAGCCCATCGCCGGCATGAGCGCGCGCGAGCGCGAACTCACCGCCGAGCTGCTGCAGCGCATTTGCAAGAACCGCTCGGTGATCGTGATCGAGCACGACATGGAATTCGTCAAGCGGATCGCGCACAAGGTCACGGTGATGCACCAGGGAAAGATCCTGGCCGAGGGCTCCATGGAGGCTGTGCAGTCCAACCCCAAGGTGATCGATGTCTATCTGGGCCACTGAGCCTGAAATTTTCAGGAGAAACACCATGCTCAAAGTCATCGACATGTACGTGGCCTATGGCCAAAGTGAAGCCCTGCACGGCATTTCGTTCGAAGGCCGCAAGAACGAAACCATCGCCATCATGGGCCGCAACGGCATGGGCAAGACCACGCTGTTCAAGAGCCTGATGGGTGTGCTGCCGCTCCAAAGCGGACGCATCGAGGTGGCGGGCAAGGATGTCTCGCACGACGCCAGCTACCAGCGCGTCGCCAAGGGCATTGCCTATGTGCCGCAGGGCCGCATGATTTTCCCGACGCTCACCGTGGAGGAAAACATCCAGACCGGCCTGGAAAACGCCAAGGTCAAGCGCATTCCCGATGAAATCTACGCCCTCTTCCCCGTGCTGTGGGACATGCGCGGCCGCAAGGGGGGCAACCTGTCGGGCGGCCAGCAGCAGCAGCTGGCAATTGCGCGTGCGCTCGTCACCGCCCCCAAGGTGTTGCTGCTCGATGAACCCACCGAAGGCATCCAGCCTTCGATCATCAAAGACATTGCCAAGGCGCTCAACGAAATCCGCAAGCTGCGCGAGATCACCATCGTTGTCTCGGAGCAGGTGCTGTCGTTTGCCATGGATGTGGCCGACCGGTTGTTCGTGATCGAAGGCGGCCGCCTGGTCCATGAAACGCTGCGCTCGCAGACCGACCAGGCACATATCAAGTCCTACCTGTCCGTCTGATCGCCGCCCGCCTTTCGCTTTCTCTTCCACTTTCACAAGGAATTGCACCATGGCTGAAACGCTCATCAAAGTTGACCTCCAGCAGTCCGCCTACGACAACCCACGGGTTCACAACCGCTGGCACCCGGACATCCCGATGGCCTGCTGGGTCAACCCGGGCGACGACTTCATCCTCGAAACCTACGACTGGACAGGCGGCTTCATCCAGAACAACGACAGCGCCGACGATGTGCGGGACATCGACCTGTCGATCGTGCATTTTCTGTCGGGCCCCGTGGGCGTGAAAGGCGCCGAACCTGGCGATCTGCTGGTGGTCGATCTGCTGGACATCGGCGCGCGGCAAGACAGCCAATGGGGCTTCAACGGCTTCTTCAGCAAGAAAAACGGCGGCGGCTTCCTGACCGATCACTTTCCGCTGGCGCAAAAGTCGATCTGGGATTTCAACGGCATGTTCACCAAGAGCCGGCATGTGCCCGGTGTGGAATACGCCGGCCTGATCCACCCCGGCCTGATCGGCTGTCTGCCCGACCCCGGGATGCTCGCCGCCTGGAACGAGCGCGAAGCCGAGTTGCTGGCCACCGACCCCGACCGCGTGCCCGGCCTCGCCAACCCGCCCTTTGCGGCCACGGCGCACATGGGCCAGCTCGGTGGCGACGCCAGGGCCAAGGCCGCCGCCGAGGGCGCACGGACAGTGCCGCCGCGCGAACATGGCGGCAACTGCGACATCAAGGATCTGTCGCGCGGCTCCAAGGTGTTCTTTCCGGTGTATGTCGATGGTGCGGGCCTGTCGGTCGGCGACCTGCATTTCAGCCAGGGCGATGGCGAAATCACCTTCTGCGGCGCCATCGAAATGGCCGGCTGGGTGCATATGCGCGTGAACCTGATCAAGGGCGGCATGGCCAGGTACGGCATCAAGAACCCGATCTTCAAGCCC
>WOZN01000103.1:5029-7537 GCA_011620245.1 Acidovorax sp. | reverse complement strand
CCCGAGCTGACGGCCCAGTACCTGGGCAACGCCAACCGGCTGGCCCAGCGCGAGACACTGCGCGGCATCATTGAAGGCGTCTGCGCCACCCTGACCGCGGAGCAATTGGTGGCGCGGCTGGATGCGGCGCAAATCGCCAACGGCAAGCTCAACGAGATGGCCGACCTGTGGCAGCACCCGCAACTTGCGGCGCGCGGGCGCTGGACCGAGATCGGCTCGCCGAGCGGCACGCTGCCGGCGCTGTACCCGCCGCATCACCTGCAGGGCAACGAGCCGCCGCCCATGGGGGCGGTGCCGGCGCTGGGCCAGCATACCGAGGCCATCCTCACCGAGCTCGGCTATGGCGAGGCTGACATTGGCCGGCTGCGTGCGGACCAGGCCATCTGACCGCGGAATCGACGCCATGACCGTGGATACGAACCCGAGTACGAACCCGAGCGCGACGCTGGCCGCCTTTGCCGCCGATCTGTCATTCGACGCCATTCCGGCGCCGGTGCTGCGCCGCACCGAAGACCTGTTCCTCGACTGGTACGCCAGCGCGCTGGCGGGCAAGGGCGCCCGGCCGGTCGAGGCCATCGAAGCCTATGCCCGCAGCATGGGGCCGGCCTCGGGTCGCGCCGAGGTGCTGATCTCGCGCCGCACCACCTCGCCCCATTTCGCCGCGATGGTCAACGCGGCCGCCTCGCATTTCGCCGAGCAGGACGACGTCCACAACGGCTCGGTGTTTCATCCTGCGGCCGTCGTGTTCCCGGCGGCGCTGGCCACCGCGCAGGACATCGGGGCCAGCGGCCGCGAGTTCCTGGCCGCCGTCGTGGCAGGCTATGAAGTCGGCATTCGGGTGGGCGAATTCCTGGGCCGCTCGCACTACCGCATCTTCCACACCACGGCCACCGCCGGCACGCTGGCCGCCGCCGCGGCGGCCGGGCGGCTGCTGGGGCTCGACGCGAGCACCATGCTGCATGCCTTCGGCAGCGCTGGCACCCAGGCCGCCGGGCTGTGGGAGTTTTTGCGCGACGCCGCCGACTCCAAGCAACTGCACACCGCGCATGCCTCGTCCAGCGGCCTGGCCAGCGCCTACCTGGCGCGCTTGGGGCTGACCGGCGCGCGCCAGATTCTGGAAGGCGCGCAGGGCATGGCTGCGGGCATGTCGAGCGACGCCGATCCGGCGCGCCTGACCGACCGCCTGGGCCAGCGCTGGGCCACGGCGGAAACCTCGTTCAAATACCACGCCTCGTGCCGCCACACCCACCCCAGCGCCGACGCGCTGCTGGCGCTGATGCACACGCATGGGCTCAAGGCCGACGATATTGCCGCGGTGACCGCCCATGTGCACCAGGGCGCCATCGACGTGCTGGGCCGCGTCACCGTGCCCACCACCGTGCACCAGGCCAAGTTCTCGATGGGCACGGTGCTGGCGCTGGTCGCCGAATACGGCTTTGCCGGGCTCAATGAATTCGAAGCGCATTACCTCGCGCCGCGCGTGGCCGCCTTGCGCGACCGCGTGACGATGCAGCTCGACGCCGAGGTCGATCAGGCCTACCCGCAGCGCTGGATCGGCAAGGTCACGGTGCGCACGCGCGATGGCCGCGGCTTGAGCGCACGGGTCGATGAGCCCAAAGGCGACCCCGGCAACACCCTGACACGTGCCGAGCTGGAAGACAAGGCGCAGCGCCTGGCGGCCTACGGCAAGGGGGCCACGCCGGCCGAGATGCAGGCGCTGATCGCGCGCATCTGGGCGGTCGCCGAGGCGCCGCACATGGAGCGCTGGCTGGCGCCATGAGCATGACGACCCGCACCCCCGCCACCCATGCCCTGCCGCGGGCCTATCTTTTTGTGCCCGCAGACCGGCCTGAGCGTTTTGCCAAGGCGCGCGCCAGCGGTGCCGACGCGGTGATTGTTGATCTGGAAGACGCCGTGGCCCCCGAGGCGAAGGCGCGCGCACGCGACGCGCTGGCGCTAGCGCTGGATGCGTCGGCACCGCTGGTGGTGCGCATCAATGCCGCTGGAACGCCCTGGTTTGAAGACGATCTCGAACTCTGTCGCCACCCTGGCGTGGCGGCCGTGATGCTGCCCAAGGCCGAGGGCATCGACGCCCTGTGCACCGTGGTCGAGACCACCTATCACGACGTGTTGCCGATCATCGAGTCGGCGCGCGGCCTGCATGAGATGGAGAACATCGCACGCGTGCCAGGCGTGATCCGCCTGGCTTTTGGCAGCGTCGATCTGGCGCTCGACCTGGGCATTGACTGTGCGCCCGATGGGGCTGAAATCGAGCTGCTGGCTTTCCGCTCCCAACTGGTGCTGGCCTCGCGGCTGGCCGGGCTGGCTGCGCCGGTGGATGGTGTCAGCACCGCGATCGACGACCTGCAACGCTTGCAGGCCGACACCGAACGCTCACGCCGACTCGGCTTTGGTGCCAAGCTGTGCATCCACCCGAAGCAGCTGGCCTCCGTCCAGGCAGTGTTCACGCCGCCCCCCGAACGGATTGACTGGGCGCGCCGCGTCTGC
>WOZN01000103.1:0-4929 GCA_011620245.1 Acidovorax sp. | reverse complement strand
ATCCGGCCGCAAGGCGCCTGAAGCGCTGTGGCTGGCCTTGCCCGCACGATGCGCCCGATTGAACCTAACGCTTTGGCTCGGTCACAAAGCCGATCTTGCGCATGCCCGCGCGCTGTGCTGCCGCCATGGCCTGGGCCACGCGTTCGTAGCGCACATCCTTGTCGCCGCGGATATGCAGGTCGGGTTGGGGCGTTTTGGCCGCTTCGGCCTGCAGGCGGGAGGATAGTTCTTCGTCGGTTACCGGCGCGCCGTTCCAGAAATACTGGCCGTCGGCGGCCACCGACAGGCGCACGGTCTCGGGCTTGATGAGCTCGGGCTGGTTGGTGGCGCGGGGCAAGTCCACATCCACCGAATGTTTCATCACCGGCACGGTGATGATGAAGATGATGAGCAGTACCAGCATGACGTCCACCAGCGGTGTCATGTTGATCTCGTTCATCACCTCATCGGATTCGTCCTGGGTTCCGAAAGCCATGGCTTAGCTGCCTTTCTTCATGGGCAGCATTTTGCCGGGCTCACCCGCATTCACGCGGGCACCGGTGACAAAATAGGCGTGCAGGTCGTGGGCAAAGCTGTTGAGGCCGTTCAGGATGGACTTGTTGCCGCGCACCAGCGCGTTGTAGCCCAGCACGGCCGGAATGGCGACGGCCAGGCCCAGGGCCGTCATGATCAGCGCCTCGCCAATGGGGCCGGCCACCTTGTCGATGGTGGATTGCCCCGAGGTGCCGATGGCCACAAGCGCGTGGTAGATGCCCCACACGGTGCCAAAAAGGCCGATGAACGGCGCGGTGGAGCCCACCGACGCCAGGATGGCCAGGCCCGACTGGATGCGTGCCGTGAACTCGTCGATGCAGTTGCGCAGGCAGCGGGTGACCCAGTCGCTCACGTCCAGGCTGTCATGCAGCTGCACCTTGGTGTCGTGGTGGTGGGCCATGGCCTCACGGCCTTCCAGCGCCAGGATCCGGAAGGGATTGCCGGGGTCGTTGCCCAGATTGGTCAGGGCGGCGGCAAAGTCTTCGCTGTGCCAGAAATCCCGCGCCGCGCGGGCCTGCTTCTTGAACTTGAGGATGTCCAGCGCCTTGATGAGGATGACGATCCACGAGGCCAGCGACATGGCCAGCAGCAGGATGGCGACGGCGCGGGTGACGAAGTCGCCCTGCGTCCAGACGTTGGCGATGCCGAATTGCGATTCCATGAAAACTCCCTGAAGCAGTGATTGGGTTATTCGAGAACAAAATTGATGGGCACCAGGATCCACATGGCCTCGGGCACGCCATTGCGCTTGCCGGGCACGAAGCGCCAGCGCATGACGGCCTCCTGGGCCTGGCGGTCCAGGCGGTCGTAGCCGCTGGATTGGCTGATTTCCACCTTCTGCGGCAGGCCGTCGGTGCCGATCAGCACGCGCAGCACCACCTTGCCCTGTTCGCCCATGCGCTTGCTGATGGCCGGGTAGCTTGGCTTGGGGTTGTTGAGGTAGGCGGCATTGCTGGACGGCATTTCGATGCGGGGCGGGGCTGGCGGGGCTGGAGGAGCTGGCGGCGCGGGCGGTGCCGGGGGCGCCACCGGGGCTTCGATGGGGGGCGCGGGCGGCTGGGGCGTGGCCACGCCGACCGGGGCATTCGGGGCCGGCGTAGCGTCGGCAATGGCGACAGGCATGGGCGCCGGGCGCGGGGCCTGCACCTTGGGCGGCGGCGGGGCGGGTGGTGCTGGTGGTGCTGCTGCTGGTGCTGCTGGTGCTGCTGGTGCTGGTGCTGGTGGTGCTGGTGGTGCTGCTGGTGCTGGTGGTGCCACCTTGGGTGCGGGCGGCGCGATGAATTCGCTGAGCAGCTCCGCAGGCACGATCACTTCTGCGGCGCGGCGCGGCAGGCCCGACTGCAGGCCCGATTGCAGGGCCCACAGGCCTGCCACATGCAGCATCACCACCGAACCCACGATCACGGCATTGCGGCCCACAACCCCCGGGGGGGCAAAACGATCTGGTTGGGACATATAAAAATCATGACTTACGCAAAACCGGCCCGGCAAGCCGCCCGCCACAAAGGCAGGTAGCGTTGTGGCTTCCTTGTTTGTGTAAGTCTTAAAAATAATAGCTGCCAGCGCTTTATGGATAAGCGCTACAGCCCGAAAACGCTTGAATTATTTGCGAAAGATCCACCAGGCCGAACCGGCCACGAAGATCAGACTGCCTGCGAGTGTAGAGAGGAATTCCATGCCCTGCTTTCACGAGTGGAGTTGGCAAACCGGACCGGCTGCGCCGCACAGTCATTGTGCAGGGCAGCCACTGGACTGGTTGCGCTGCATTGCACCACCAGGTCGCGGGCGCAGCTCTCGCAGCATCCGCATTGGGTGGCCACGCCCAGTTCGAACTGGATTTCAGCGAAGCGCATGCCAGCGTGTGCATGGCGGGCAATCTCACGGCTGGAAATCCGGCGGCAAACACAGACGATCATGGTGGCAGGCAATGTGGCTGGCTGTTGACGGAATGGTTGACGGAATGGTTGACATTATAAATACGAATCTATCGCATTTGCATGAATCATTCCTGCAAGGAGGGAGAAAGGGGAGAGCGTTCTTCACTGCCCTTGGCCGTGGGTGAAGTCCACATCCAGCAAAGCGGGTGATGCATCCGCCAGCGTGGCGCAACCCGTGAGTGCCATGGCAATTTCCAGCTCGTCGCACAAGAGGCGCAGCACATGGGCCACACCGGCGGCACCGGCATTGGCCAGGCCCCAGATGGCTGGACGCCCCACCAGCACGGCCGATGCGCCCAGCGCCATGGCCTTGAGCACATCAGTGCCGCGGCGGATGCCGCCATCCACCAGCACGGGCAGCGCGCCGCCCACGGCCTGCACGACACGCGGCAGGGCGCTGGCGGTGGCGGGCGCGGTGTCCAGCGTGCGCCCGCCGTGGTTGGAGACGATCAGGCCCGCGGCACCCACCGCCACCGCCTGGCGCGCGTCGGCCGGATGCAGCACCCCCTTGAGCAGCACCGGCAGGCGGGTGATGGACTGCAGCCAGGCAATGTCGTCCCAGGTGGGGGCATGGTGCAGCAGGCCGTCGAACAGTGCACTCTGGCCGGGGCGCAGTTCGGCGGAAGCAGGTGCCTGCAAGCCCGCGAGGTTGACCGGGCCCACGCCGGGTGGCAGCCGAAAGCCTGCGCGCCGTTCGCGGTCCCGCACGCCGCTCGATGGCGCGTCCACGGTCAGCACCAGGGCTTCGTAACCGGCGGCTTCGGCGCGCTGCACCAGCGCCTGGGTGAAGCTGCGGTCATGCTGCAGATAAAGCTGAAACCACAGCGGGCCGCGCCCGGGGTCGGGCAGCACTGCTTGCGCAACGGCCTCCAGCGCCACACTGGCCTGGGTGCTGAGCACCACACCCGCCCCCAGCGCCGCTGCCGCGTAGGCCATGGCCAGCTCGCCATCGGGGTGGGCCAGGCGCTGAAAGGCGATGGGCGCCAGCAGGATGGGGTGCAGCAGGGTGCGGCCCAGCAGGCTGATCCGGGTGTGGCCGCCCGCCAGCGGCCGCAGCACGCGGGGCCACAGCGGCAGGACATCCCACGCGCCGCGGTTGGCACGCAGGGTGATTTCGTCGGCGGCACCGCCGCTGAAATAGGCCCATGCATTGTCGTCCAGGTGCTGGCGCGCCTGCAGTTCATGGTCTGCCAGGTTGACGATATCCGGGGGAAGATTTTGCCGTGCAGGAATGTGGGTCATACAAGGGGAGGAAAAAAAGCACCTGGCGCTTGTTCAGCAAGCGCAAGGTGCTATTGAATAAGGAGCTAATGGTGGCGGATATGCCATGGAGTCACGCCGCCAATGTGCCACGGTGCCAGCGCTGCGGTGCCATATGCCGTGTCATATGTCGTGTCATACGTCGGCCCACATGCGCAGCAGGTTGTGGTACGTGCCCGAGAGCGCGATGACCGAGGGCTCTTTTTCGCCATGGGCCTGGCGCAGCCGGAGCAGCGCCATGTCCATGTCGAACAGCAACTGGCGCTGCTCGAGCCCGCGCACCATGCTTTCCACCCAGAAAAAGCTGCTGATGCGGTGTCCGCGCGTGACGGGCGACACCTGGTGCACCGTGCTGCCGGGGTACAGGATCATGTCGCCCGCAGGCAGCTTGATGCGCTTTTCGCCCAGGGCTTCGGTGATCACCAGTTCTCCGCCGTCATAGTCCTGCGGCGGCGTCAAAAACAGCGTGCATGACAGGTCGCTGCGCACCCAGCAGTTGTCTGCCCTGGAGTGCATGACGGCGCTGTCCACATGGTTGCCGTAAAAGTTGGCGCCATCGCCGTAGTTGTTGAACAGCGGGTTGTAGATGCGCCGGGGCAGGGCTGCCGAGAAGAAAAGGGCATTGCGGTGCAGCGCTGCCTTCACCATGGACTGCAACTGGGCCGACAGCTCACTGCCTTGGGCCAGCTGCAGGTTGTTCTTCTGGTGTATGGCCTGGCCGCCGGCGCTGCGCGCACCCTCCACCCAGGGGGCTTGTGGCCCGAGGGCTTGTCGGAAGAAGGTGATTTCTTCAGCGCTCAGAACATCTGGGATATGCAGGAACATGGTGGTCATCGCAAGCCGGTAGGCTAGGAGGCTGTCGGACTTGGCGCGGTCTCTTGTCATCAGAAGCGGGTCTTCACCGTCAGCTGCACCGAGCGGGGGGCGCCCGGTGTGTAGAAGCCGCGGTACAGCGCATCGGCATAGACGCGGTCCGTCAGGTTGCTCACGTTCAGCTTGAGCGTGGTCTTCTCGTCCAACGAGTATTCGACCATGGCATCGATGGTGCTGAAACCGCTGGCGTACACCGCACGCGATCCCTCGGGGTTCTGCTTGCCACGGTAGGTCAGGCCTGCGCCAACGCGAATGTTGGACATGACCGCATAGGTGCTCCACACGCTGCCGCTGTGCTTGGGCGTGAGGCCGGGGCGGTCGCCCT
>WOZN01000357.1 GCA_011620245.1 Acidovorax sp. | reverse complement strand
CAGGCAATTTCCGGGCTGGTGTAGATCACCCAGGGAATGGTGTTGAAGTTGACATGCCCGTGCTGGCCGGCCATGCGCTCGGCCACGGCCACGCCTTCTTCCTCGGCCTTGTGCGCCAGCATCGGGCCGCGCACCACGTCGCCCACCGCCCACACGCCGGGCAGGTTGGTCTTGCAATCGCCGTCCACGGCGATGGCGCCGCGCTCGTCGAGTTGCAGGCCCACGGCTTCGGCATTGAGGCCCATGGTGTTGGGCACACGGCCAATCGAGATGATGAGTTTGTCCGCATCCAGGTTCTGGGCTTCGCCCTTGCTGTTGGTGTAGGCGATGCTGACGCCCTTCTTGCTGCCCTTGATCTCGCCGACTGTCACGCCGAGCTCGATTTTGAGCCCCTGCTTGTCGAAAGCCTTCTTGGCTTCCTTGGCGATCTGTTCGTCCACGGCACCCAGGAAGGTTGGCAGGCCTTCGAGCACGGTCACTTCCGCGCCCAGGCGGCGCCAGACCGAGCCCATCTCCAGGCCGATCACGCCCGAGCCGATCAGGGCCAGTTTCTTGGGCACGGCGCCCATGCGCAGCGCGCCGTCGTTGGACAGGATGTTCACTTCATCGAACGCTGCGCCGGGCAATGCGCGCGCATTGGAGCCGGTGGCAATGACGATCTGCTTGCCCACCAGGGTTTCCTCCGCAGCGCCGGTCACCTTGATCTCGTAGCCGCCCTGCGAACCGGAGGTCGCACCCTCACCGGCTGCGACGGCCTTCACGAACGAGCCGCGGCCATGGAAAAAGCTGACCTTGTTCTTCTTGAACAGGTACAGGATGCCGTCGTTGTTCTGCTTGACCACGCTGTCCTTGCGGGCCACCATCTTGGCCACGTCCATCTTCACGCCCGTGGCGGTGATGCCGTGGTCGGCAAAATGCTTGTTGGCGTGTTCAAAATACTCGGACGACTGCAGCAGCGCCTTCGAGGGGATGCAGCCCACGTTGGTGCAGGTGCCGCCGGGGGCCGGTCCGCCTGCGGCGTTCTTCCATTCGTCAATGCAGGCCACGTTCATGCCCAGCTGCGCTGCACGGATGGCAGCGATGTAGCCGCCAGGGCCGGCGCCGATCACGACGACGTCAAATTGTTTGCTCATGGAAAATCTCACTCGGTCAGTTGGTGAAAGGCCCACCGACGGGCCGGATAAATACCGGTCGTACATGTAGGTCGATGCAATGCATATCAAAGGGTCAAAGGGCGCTATGCGCCACACCCCTTCAGCCCATGAAACGCGCGGGGCCACACCGGCGACCGCCGCGCAAGGGCCGCCCCGCCGCGCTGGCGGTGTTCCCCTTCCCGAATGGCGCAGCAATTCGGGAGAAGGGGGAAGGCGCAAAGCGCCTCAGGGGGTTGTCGCCTCATCTTAGGGATGCGGAAATTGCCAATGTCCCGTTTATGGCGAGCGCTGGCGGGATGCAGTGCTAGGCGCTGCGAGTGCCGTGTGGCTATGCCACACAAGCGAGTAGCAACGACGCAATGCGCCCGCCAGTGCCGCCAGAAATGGGATATTTGGCATTTCTGCATCCCTTAGATGTCGAACAGCAGGCGCGAGGGGTCTTCCAGCGCGTCCTTCATGGCCACCAGGCCCAGCACGGCTTCGCGGCCGTCGATGATGCGGTGGTCATACGACATGGCCAGGTAGTTCATCGGACGGATGACGATCTGGCCGTTTTCGACCACGGCGCGGTCCTTGGTGGCATGCACGCCCAGAATGGCCGATTGCGGCGGGTTGATGATGGGCGTGGACAGCATCGAGCCGAAAATGCCGCCGTTGCTGATGGAGAAGGTGCCGCCGGTCATCTCTTCGATGCCCAGCTTGCCTTCGGCCGCCTTCTTGCCGAATTCGGCGATCTTCTTCTCGATGTCGGCAAAGCTCATCTGGTCGGCGTTGCGCAGGATGGGCACCACCAGGCCACGGGGCGAGCCCACGGCAATGCCGATGTCGAAATAGCCGTGGTAGACGATGTCGTTGCCGTCCACGCTGGCGTTGATGACCGGGTATTTCTTGAGCGCGTGCACCGCGGCCTTCACGAAGAAGCTCATGAAGCCGAGCTTGACGCCGTGCTCCTTGGTAAAGCTGTCCTGGAACTTCTTGCGCAGCTCTATCACCGGCGCCATGTTCACCTCGTTGAAGGTGGTCAGGATGGCGTTGGTGGATTGCGACTGCAGCAGGCGCTCGGCGATGCGGGCGCGCAGCCGGCTCATGGGCACGCGCTGCTCTGGGCGGTCGCCCAGGTTCAATGCCGATGGCGCCGAAACTTGGGGCAAGGATTTGGCCGGAACGCCCGTGGGTATTGCGCTGGCAGCTACAGATTTTGTGGCACCACCCGCCACGGCTCCGAGCACGTCGCCCTTGGTCACACGGCCATCCTTGCCCGTGCCGGCCACAGCCGACACCGGCAGGTTGTTGTCGGCCAGCAGCTTGGCGGCGGCGGGCATGGCCACGCCGGCCTTCGAACCACCGGTGGCAGCAGCAGCCACGGCGGCTGCAGGTGCCGCTGCCGCAGCGGGCGCTGCAGCGGCAGGAGCAGGCGCAGCTGCCCCGGCCTTGCCTTCGGTGTCGATCCTGGCGATCACCTGTTCGGCCACCACGGTGGCGCCGTCACCCTGGACGATTTCTGCCAGCACGCCGGCAGCGGGGGCGGGCACTTCCAGCACGACCTTGTCGGTTTCGATCTCGATCAGGATCTCGTCCACGGCCACCGCCTCGCCGGCCTTCTTTTTCCAGGTCAGCAGGGTGGCCTCGGCCACGGATTCGGACAGTTGCGGTACTTTGACTTCTACGATAGCCATATTCAGTTCTTTCGGAATGGGGTTTTGTTCTGGAGAGGGATTGCCGGCCTTACTTGGTCAGAACAAAACCCTTGAGCTTGGCAAACGCGCCTTCGACCAGCGCTTTTTGCTGTTCCTGGTGCAGGTGCGAATACCCCACGGCAGGCGAAGCGGACGCTGCGCGGCCGGAGTAGCCCAGCTTCTGGCCATCGAGCATGTTTTCGTGGATGTTGTGCTGGATGAAGAACCAGGCGCCCTGGTTTTGCGGCTCATCCTGGCACCAGACGATGTCCACGGCGTTGGGGTATTTCCTGATCGCTGCGGCAAACACCTTGTGCGGGAACGGATAGAGCTGCTCGATGCGGATGATCGCCACGTCGCTCACCTCGTTCTCGGTGCGCTTTTTCACCAGGTCGTAATAGACCTTGCCAGAGCAGGCAATCACACGCTTGACTTTGTCGGCCTTCTTGTCGATGGCCTCGTCCTGCTCGGGGATCACCGTCTGAAAGCTGCCACTGGTGAAATCGGACAGCGGCGAGGTGGCGTCCTTGTTGCGCAAGAGCGACTTGGGCGTGAAGATGATCAGCGGCTTGCGCAGTTCACGCACCATCTGCCGGCGCAGCACATGGAAGATCTGGCTGGCCGTGGTGGGCTGCACGATCTGCATGTTGGTATCGGCCGCCAGTTGCATGAAACGCTCAACGCGCGCCGAGCTGTGCTCGGGGCCCTGGCCTTCATAGCCATGCGGCAGCATCAGCGCCACGCCATTGGCACGGCCCCATTTCACCTCGCCGGAGGCGATGAACTGGTCGATCACCACCTGCGCGCCATTGGCAAAATCACCGAACTGGGCTTCCCAGATGACCAGCGTGTTGGGGTCGGAGCCCGCGTAGCCATATTCGAAGCCCAGCACGGCTTCTTCGGACAGGATGGAGTCGATCACGACGAACGGCGCCTGGTTCTCGGCCACGTTCTGCAGCGGCACATAGGTGCCGGTATCCCATTTCTCGCGGTTCTGGTCGTGAATGACTGCATGGCGGTGCGCGAAGGTGCCGCGGCCCGAGTCCTCGCCCGACAGACGCACCGGGTAACCACTGGCCACCAGCGAGGCAAAGGCCATGCTCTCGCCCATGCCCCAGTCCACATTGACATCACCACGGCCCATGGCTGCGCGGTCGTCATACACCTTCTTGACCAACTGGTGCGGCGCAACGCTGTCCGGGATGGTGGTGAGCTTTTCGGCCAGGCGTTTCCATTCGGTCAGCGGGATGGCCGTGTCGCCGACGTCGGTCCATTTCTTGCCCAGGAAAGGCGACCAATCCACCGCGTACTTGCTCTTGAAGTTGGTCAGCACGGGATCGACGGTGAGCTTGCCTGCGTCCATGGCGGCGCGGTAGGCCTTGACCATATCGTCGCCCAGCGATTCGCCCAGGCCTTGCGCAGCCAGCTTGTCGGCATACAGCTTGCGCGTGCCGGGGTGGGCCGCGATCTTCTTGTACATCAGCGGCTGGGTCAGTGCAGGCGTGTCCTGCTCGTTGTGGCCCAGCTTGCGAAAGCAGGTGATGTCCACCACCACGTCCTGGCGGAACTCCATGCGGAAATCCAGCGCCAGCTGCGTGGCCAGCACCACGGCTTCCGGGTCGTCGCCGTTGACATGCAGCACCGGCGCCTCAACCATCTTCACGATGTCGGTGCAATACACGGTGGAACGCATGTCGCGCGGATCCGAGGTGGTGAAACCGATCTGGTTGTTGATGATGATGTGCACCGTGCCGCCCGTGGTGTAGCCACGGGTCTGGGCCAGCGCCAGGGTTTCCTGGTTGACGCCCTGGCCGCCAAAGGCGGCATCACCATGCACCAGCACAGGCAGCACCTGGCTGCCCCTGGGGTCGCCGCGGCGGTCCATGCGGGCGCGCACCGAGCCTTCCACCACCGGGTTCACGATTTCAAGGTGCGAGGGGTTGAAGGACAGCGACAGATGCACTGGACCACCCGCCGTAGAGACATCCGAGCTGAAACCCTGGTGGTATTTGACGTCACCGGCGGGCAATTCTTCGGGCGCCGTGTGGTCGAATTCGGCAAACAGATCCTTGGGCATCTTGCCCAGAGTGTTGACCAGCACATTCAAACGGCCACGGTGGGCCATGCCGATCACGATTTCCTGAACACCCTCGGAACCGGCCTGGTGGATCAATTCGTCCATGGCAGCAATGAAGCTCTCGCCACCTTCCAGCGAGAAACGCTTTTGCCCGACATATTTGGTGTGCAGGTAACGCTCCAGGCCCTCGGCAGCCGTCAGGCGCTCGAGAATATGCTTTTTCTTGTCGGCATTGAACTGGGGTTTGCTGCGGATGCTTTCCAGCTTTTGCTGCCACCAGCGCTTTTGTGCCTGGTTGGTGGTGTACATGTACTCGGAGCCAAGGGTGCCGCAGTAGGTTTCGCGCAGCGCATTGAGCAGATCGCGCAGGGACATGGTGTCCTTGCCGAAGAAAGTGTTGCTGGTGTCGAACACCGTTTCCTGGTCCGCATCGGTGAAGCCGTAAAACGAAGGCTCCAGTTCGGGAATGGCGGGGCGCTCGGTGCGCTTCAAGGGGTCCAGATCGGCCCAGCGCTGACCCACATTGCGGTAGGCGGCAATCAGCTGCTGCACCGCAGTGCGCTTGCGGCCCATCTCGGCGTCGTTGCTGGCAACGACCACCCTGGTGCCGCCCTGCTTTGCACGCTCGGCAAAGGCGTTGACCACGGGGAGGTGGGGAACGTCCCTGGCGTTGGATCCATCCACCGCGGGAACATGCTGCAGCGCATCAAAATACTCGCGCCATGTATCAGGCACGCTGCCGGGGTTGGCAAGATAGTTTTCATACATCTCTTCGACATAAGGCGCATTGCCGCCGAAGAGGTAGGTGTTGCCTTGGTAGGCTTGATAGACGGATGTCGTATCGCTCATATTCCGCTGACCTCCGCTTCCCTTGGGGAAGCATTAGCTGGTTGAGAAACCTTCCGCGACACGGCTGGACCGGTTGGCGGATGCGACTGTGGCTGGGAAGGGCCTTTTGTACGGAGCGTATTGTGCCATCGAACCACCAATCGCTCCTGCCGGGAGCACCCGGCAATACCGCGTCCGGCAGCCACCGTGTCATGCGGCCGTCATTCACTCGCGTACAGACTCGCGTACAGTGCGGGCATTCCATCTGTCAGCCAACGCCCATGCCGCCCACCCCTCTTGAGAGCCGAATATTCCTGATTCTCCTGACATTGGTCACGCTCGCCTTCGGCGCCATCCTGTGGCAGTTTCATGGTGCCGTGTTCTGGGGGGTGGTGCTGGCGATCCTGTTTGCGCCCCTGCACCGCAAGCTGCTGCGGCGCATGCCCAAGAGCCCCAACCTGGCGGCGCTTGCCACCCTGGGGCTGTGCCTGGTGGTTGTCATTTTGCCCATGGCCCTGATCACTGCGTCCCTGGTCCAGGAAGCCACCGGCATCTACGACCGCCTGAAATCAGGCCAGCTGAACTTTGGCCAGTATCTGCAGCAGATCATTGCTGCCCTGCCCCCCTGGGCTTCCGGGCTGCTGGACCGGTTCAACCTCACGACCCTGGACCAACTGCAGCAGAAGCTGTCGTCCGTTGCAGTGGAGGCCAGCCAGTTCGTTGCGACCCAGGCCCTCAGCATCGGGCAAAACACCCTGCAGTTCGTGGTGGGCTTCGGCGTCATGCTGTACCTGCTGTTCTTCCTGCTGCGCGACGGCGCGGCGCTGGCGGCGCGCATCAGCCATGCCATGCCGCTCGACACCGAGCACAAGCACCAACTGGCCAGCAAATTCATTACCGTCATCCGGGCCACCATCAAGGGCAACATCGTGGTGGCGGCTTCGCAAGGGGCGCTGGGCGGCCTGATCTTCTGGATCCTGGGCATTCAAGGGCCCGTGCTCTGGGGCGTGGCAATGGCGTTCCTGTCGCTGCTACCCGCCGTGGGCGCCGGGCTGGTCTGGGGGCCGGTCGCCCTGTATTTCCTGGCCACCGGGGCCGTATGGCAAGGCGTGGTGCTGGCGCTGTACGGAATGGGAGTGATCGGGCTGGTGGACAACGTCCTGCGCCCCATACTCGTGGGCAAAGACACCAAGATGCCAGACTATGTGGTGCTGATCTCCACGCTGGGTGGCATGGCCCTGTTCGGGCTGACCGGCTTCGTCATCGGCCCCGCCATCGCTGCCTTGTTCATTGCCAGTTGGGACTTGTTCGCGCCGCCCATTTCACCGGCCAGCCCGCCCGATTCGAAGCGCTGAGCCAGGTCGGCAAAACGCTATATATTCAATAGCTACTGACGCTTTACCAGCAAGCGCTACAGGCCAATTTTACCTGATTAGCGTCATATCTCAGACCCCGTTCGCCCTGAGCCCTTCGGCAAGCTCAGGACAGGCTTGGTGAAGGGCTGCTTGCAAGGAGCGCACTGGCTTCGACTGGTTCCGCCCGAACGAATGGGGTGAGACATCTGAGCGATAAAGGAGTTCAGGCCTTGCCCACGTTGAAGCGGGTGTCGAACGTGCCGCGCACATCGAGCCGCTGCTTGATAAGCCCCGCCGCCAAATAGAAGTCGGCCGTACGCTGCTGGTCGGCCAGCACCTGCGCGTCGATGTCCTGCCAGCGCGTGGCACGGCGCTCGAACTGCAACTGGGCCGCATCGGCTGGTATGCCCACGATGCGCGCCAGCGACTGGCCAAACGGCTTGGCGTTCTGGTACGACCACACCTGAGCGCGCACCACACGCTGCTTGAAGTCTTGCAGCGCCGCCCGCTTTTCGGCCAGCGCGGCATCGGTGGCGGCCAGAAAGCTCAGGCCCGACCACAGGCCCCGACCACTGACGAGCACGCGCGCATGGCCACTGGTCTCGGCCAGC
>WOZN01000077.1:601-7713 GCA_011620245.1 Acidovorax sp. | reverse complement strand
ACCCAGATCAAGGTGATCGGTGTGGGCGGCGGCGGCAGCAACGCCGTCGAGCACATGATTGCCCGCAGCGTGCAGGGCGTGGAATTCGTCAGCGCCAACACCGACGCGCAGGCGCTCACCCGCAGCTCGGCCCATCGCACCATCCAGTTGGGTAGCAGCGGCCTGGGCGCCGGCAGCAAGCCCGACAAGGGGCGAGAGGCTGCCGAGGCCGCAGTGGAGGACATCCGCACTGCCATCTCGGGCGCGCATATGCTGTTCATCACCGCCGGCATGGGCGGCGGCACCGGCACCGGCGCCGCGCCCGTGATCGCACGCATTGCCAAGGAAATGGGCATTCTCACCGTGGGTGTGGTCACCAAGCCCTTCGACTGGGAAGGCGGCCGCCGCATGAGCAATGCCGACAACGGCCTGGCCGAGCTGGAGGCCAATGTCGATTCGCTGATCGTGGTGCTCAACGAAAAGCTGCTCGAAGTGCTGGGCGATGACATCACCCAGGACGAGGCTTTTGCCCACGCCAACGACGTGCTGAAAAACGCCGTGGGCGGCATCGCCGAAATCATCAACGAGTACGGCCATGTGAACGTCGACTTCGAAGACGTGCGCACCGTGATGGGCGAGCCCGGCAAGGCCATGATGGGCACGGCCACTGCCAGCGGTCCCGACCGCGCCCGCATCGCCGCAGAGCAGGCCGTGGCCTGCCCGCTGCTGGAAGGCATCGACCTGTCGGGCGCCAAGGGTGTGCTGGTGCTGGTGACGGCCGCCAAGGGCAGCCTCAAGCTCTCCGAATCACGCCTGGCCATGAGCACCATCAACGCCTACGCCTCGCCCGACGCGCATGTCATCTACGGCGCGGCCTACGACGACAGCCTGGGCGAGGAACTCCGTGTCACCGTGGTGGCCACGGGCCTGTCGCGCCCCAACGCGCGCCGCCAGCCCATCTCGGTGGTGCAGGGCGGCCTGCGCACGGGCACGGACAACATGGCCTACCAGATGCCCATGACCACCAGCGGTGGGATGGGTGGAGCCGCCGGTGTGGCCGGCGGCATGGTGGGTGGTGGTTCGCAAGCCGATTACGGCAGCATGTCGGTGCCCAGCGTCTGGCGCACCAATCGCACGCAGGCGGCAGCCCGTGTGGATGCGCTGTCTTCGGGCGGCATGGACGATCTGGAGATTCCGGCCTTCTTGCGCAAGCAGGCGGACTGATTCGGTACATCCCCCTGAGCGGCTGCGCCGCTTCCCCCTTCTCTCTGCGCGCTACGCGCTCCGGGAAGGGGGACGATGCCCTCGCTGCGGGGCGGCCCTTGCTAGGCATCCCTGGTGGCGCGCGCGCCGATTTCAGGCACTCCGTTTTCTTTCAGGGTCATAGGAAGGCACCGGTACTTCCTGCAGGGCTGGCCCACTAAAATCCTCAGATGCTCCAGCAACGCACTCTCAAGACGATCACCCGCGCCGTGGGCGTGGGCCTGCACAGCGGCCAGCGGGTCGAGTTGACCCTGCGGCCGGCACAGCCCGACACGGGCATCGTGTTTCGCCGGGTGGATTTGCCCCAGCCCGTGGACATCCCCATTTCCGCAGCGGCGGTGACCGATACCCGCCTGGCATCGACCATCGGCACGGGCAACGCCAAGGTGCACACCGTCGAGCACCTCATGTCGGCCTGCGCCGGCCTTGGAATCGACAACCTGTATGTGGACATCACCGCAGAAGAAGTCCCCATCCTGGACGGTTCATCGGCATCGTTTGTCTTTTTGCTGCAAAGCGCGGGCATTGAATTGCAGAACGCGCCACGGCGTTTCATCCGCGTGACCCGGCCCGTCGAGGTGCGCCAGGGCGAGGGGGCAGCCGCCAAATGGGCGCGCCTCACGCCCTACCATGGCTACAAGCTCAGTTTCGAGATCGATTTTGACCACCCGGCGGTCGATTCCACGGGCCAGCGGGTCGAGTTCGAACTGGGGCTGGGCAACTACAGCCGCGACATCGCGCGCGCGCGCACCTTTGGCTTCACGCGCGATGTGGAAATGATGCGCTCCAACGGCCTGGCGCTGGGCGGCGGGCTGGACAACGCCATCGTGATGGACGATTACAAGGTGCTCAATGCCGACGGCCTGCGCTATGACGATGAGTTCGTCAAGCACAAGATCCTCGATGCCATGGGCGATCTGTACCTGATTGGCAAGCCCCTGCTGGCCGCCTACAGCGCCTTCCGTTCGGGCCATGCCATGAACAACCTGCTGCTGCGCGAGCTGCTGGCGCAGCGCGATGCCTGGGAAGAGGTGACGTTCGAGGATGAACGCCAGGCGCCCAGCGGCTTCCTGCAACCCGTGCGTGCCTGGTAGCGATGAAGCACCCCCTGAGTCGCTGCGCGCCCTCCCCCTCTCCTTCGGGAGGGGGACGCCACCCGTGGCCTGGCAAAGCCAGTTCCACGGCGGCACTCGCCTTGGTTGCGCCAGTTGCGCGGTTTGCGGGCGGTGCATGCGCACTGGACGACTGAAATGCTGCTGTTTCGCTGGCTGGCCATGGTGCTGCTGCTGACCGCGGCGGTTTCCTTCGCGTTCTATGTCGGCACCGGCCAGGTGCGCTACAGGCGCTTTGGCCTGGTGGTGCTGAAATGGACCATCATCGCGGCAGTCTTTTTCTTTGCCGTGCTGTTCATCGGGCGCCTGGCCTGAGCACATGTTCTGAGCGCCTGTTCAAGGCAGAAAAAGCAGCACTGGCCTATACTCGTGCCTGCTCCGGGGTGTGCTGATGCACTGAGATGCGGGGGGCGCGACATGTGCGCCCAGCCGCGAACCCGACGAACTTGATCCGGTTCATACCGGCGGAAGAAGAGCCGATCTCCTTGTCCCCGTGCCCGCAATCCCTGCAGGCACGCCATGCCTCAGGCGCCGCCGCACCTGAAAGGCGCAGAGGTCCATTCCGGAGCAGCACCCACCGCCACCGGAACCAGGAGACCTGCACCATGAACGCCCCCGAACCCCTCGCCCGCGAAAAATTCGCCGAACTGCTCGCACTCACCCGCGAACCTTTTCCTGCGTCGCGCAAGGCCTATCTGCCAGGCCACCTGCACACCGGCCTGCGCGTGCCCGTGCGCGACATCGCGCTGACCAATGGTGAGCAGGTCAGCGTGTACGACACATCCGGCCCCTACACCGACCCCGACGCCGTGATCGATGTGCGCAAGGGCCTCGCGGGTGTGCGGGATGCGTGGATTGCCGCCCGGGGTGATGTAGAGCATTACGAAGGCCGCGCCCCCGTGGCACTGGACGACGGGCAGAAAAGCGAAGATGCCACCCGCCTGGCCCAGCTGCGCGCCGAGGCTGCTGCCCTGCAGCGCAAGCCCCTGCGCGCCAAGGCTGGCGCCAACGTCACGCAGATGCATTACGCACGCAAAGGCATCATCACGCCCGAGATGGAATACGTGGCCATCCGCGAAAATGGCAAGCGCGAATGGATGCAGCAATACATGCAGGATGCAGGCCGCGAGCAGCGCCTGATGGGCAACCCCCTGGGCGCCAGCATCCCGCGCATCATCACGCCCGAATTCGTGCGCGACGAAGTGGCCCGCGGCCGCGCCATCATCCCCGCCAACATCAACCACCCCGAAGTGGAGCCGATGGCGATCGGCCGCAACTTCCTGGTCAAGATCAACGCCAACATCGGCAACTCGGCCGTCACGTCCAGCATTGAAGAGGAAGTGGAAAAGCTCGTGTGGGCCATCCGCTGGGGCGCCGACAACGTGATGGACCTCTCGACCGGCAAGAACATCCACACCACGCGCGACTGGATCGTGCGCAACTCGCCCGTGCCGATTGGCACCGTGCCGATTTACCAGGCCCTCGAAAAAGTGGGCGGCGTGGCCGAAGACCTGACCTGGGAGATCTTCCGCGACACGCTGATCGAGCAGGCCGAGCAGGGCGTGGACTATTTCACCATCCACGCCGGCGTGCGTCTGGCCTACATCCACCTCACGGCCAACCGCCGCACGGGCATCGTCTCGCGCGGTGGCTCCATCATGGCCAAATGGTGCATGGCGCACCACCGCGAGAGCTTTCTGTATGAGCATTTCGAAGACATCTGCGACATCATGAAGGCCTACGACGTGAGCTTCTCCCTGGGCGACGGCCTGCGCCCCGGCTGCGCGTCGGACGCCAATGACGAAGCCCAGTTTGCCGAGCTGCACACGCTGGGCGAGTTGACCCAGGTGGCCTGGAAGCACGACGTGCAGACCATGATCGAAGGCCCCGGCCATGTGCCCATGCACATGATCCAGGCCAACATGACCGAGCAGCTCAAGACCTGCCACGAGGCGCCGTTCTACACCCTGGGCCCCCTGACCATCGACATCGCACCGGGCTATGACCATATTGCGTCAGCCATCGGTGCGGCCATGATCGGCTGGATGGGCACGGCCATGCTGTGCTACGTGACGCCCAAGGAGCACCTGGGACTGCCCGACCGGGATGATGTGAAGCAGGGCATCATCGCCTACAAGATCGCCGCGCACGCGGCCGACGTGGCCAAGGGACACCCCGGCGCCCGCTCGCGCGACGATGCGCTGAGCCAGGCGCGCTTCGATTTCCGCTGGCAGGACCAGTTCAACCTGGGCCTCGACCCCGAAACCGCCAAGGAATACCACGACGAGACCCTGCCCAAGGACGCCTCCAAGGTGGCGCATTTCTGCTCCATGTGCGGGCCCAAGTTCTGCTCGATGAAGATCACGCAGGAAGTGCGCGACTTCGCAAAGCAAAAGGGCATGGCCGAGGCCGAGGCGCTGGCGGCGGGCCTGGAGACCAAGGCCGAAGAGTTCCAGCGCGGCGGTGGCAGCCTGTATGTGCCGATCAAGCCAGTCTGAAGTTTGCTATTGAAACAATAGCACTCAGCGCTTGCTGCATAAGCGCTGGAGGCTATTTTTGCTGCATAATTTTTGCCGCATATCTTCCGGCTGCTCCCAGGGGCGGGACTGCAGCCGGCTGCAACCTGGCGTGGCCGATCTGGGGCGCTGGCTGCAGGCGGTGCGAGGTTTTCTCCCCGCCCTGGCCGGGCAGCACAAACTGGCTGATCAGGGTGGACAGTTCATGGGCCTGGCCGCGCAGGCCGGCCGAGGCGGCCATGGACTGCTCCACCAGCGCCGAGTTGGCCTGGGTCATCTGGTCCAGCCGCGCGACCGCGGTGTTGATCTGGCCGATATCGCGGTTCTGGTCCTGCGTGGCGGAGGTGATCTCGCCCATCATGCGTTCTGCGTCCTGGATCGAGCCCACGATGCGCTGCATGGTGCTGCCGGCAACGCCCGCCAGGCTGCTGCCCTCTTTCGCCTGATCGACCGATTCGTTGATCAGCGCCTTGATTTCCCGCGCCGCAGCGGCCGAGCGCGTGGCCAGGTTGCGCACCTCGGAAGCCACCACCGCAAAACCGCGGCCTTGTTCGCCCGCGTGCGCCGCTTCGACGGCAGCATTGAGCGCGAGGATGTTGGTCTGGAAGGCGATGGAGTCGATCACGCCAATGATGGCCACGATCTTGTTGGCCGACGCGTGGATGCCTTCCATGGTGCGCTCCACCTGGGCCACCACGGTGCCGCCCTCGTGCGCCACCGTGGTGGCGGTGGCAACCATCTGCTGCGCGTCATGCGCGGCCTGTGCGGACTGCATCACCCGGCGGGTGAGGTGCTCCAGGGCCGCTGCGGTCTCTTGCAGGCTGGCAGAGGTTTCCTCGGTGCGGGCTGAGAGATCGGTGTTGCCGCTGGCGATTTCCGAAGCGGCCGCGCTCACGTTCTGCGCCGATCCGCGCACCTGCTCGACCAGGGTGCGCAATGCCTGCTGCATCACCGCCAGCGAGTTGAGCATGCGGCCCGCTTCGTCCTTTTCATGGCCTTCAATGTCGTGGCGCAGGTCCAGGGCCGCCACGCGGTCGGCCGTGGCGCCGGCCAGTGCGATCGGGCGCGTGATGCTGCGCACCAGCCAGAGGGCCAGCACGGTGCCCACCAGCAGGGCCAGCACGCCGAAGGCTATCAGCGCGGTGCGGGCCACGGCGCCCAGGCGGTCCACCTCGCGCACACCGGCATCAATGGCGTTGCGCTGCGACTGGGTCAGGGTGCCCAGCGCGGACAACAACGCACCCGAAGCCGGCAGGAAGCGTTCGGCGTAGACCTTGCGGATGCGCTCGGTGAAGTTGGATTCGCTGGCCGCCATCAGTTCGGCGCGGGCCTTCTGGAAGTCCTTGCCCGCAGCGTGGATGCGCTCCAGCAGGGCGCGGTCTTCGGCCGCCTGCAGGCGCTTGTCCAGCTCGGCAATCAGTCCGTCGTAGCGCTGCTGGGTGGCCGCGACGTCGGCGCCCAGAATCTCGTTCACTTCGGGCTCCGAACTCAGGGCGATGGCCTTGATGCGTTCGGAGTTGATGGCCTGGTAGCGGTAGGCGTCGGCAATCAGGCGCTCGGTGGCAACGCCCTGGCGCACCATGGTTTCGGTGGATTGCTGAATCTGGCGCAGCGACCAGATGCCGATGACCGAGCCCAGCAGGGTCAGCGTCAGCACCACGGCGAAAGTGGTCAGCAGCCGCTTGCCCAGGGTGCCCCGGGATGGCGTGGTGGATTGAAGGGTGGCAGGCATGGGTGTTCGTGAATGGAGCCGGGGCTTTTCAGGTGTTCGCAAGGGGCTTGCCGTTGCTGTCGGCACCCGCGGCGGCACACCCCGCTGAAGGGAGGGTGCCCAAGGATTTTCTTCGATTATTTGCTACAAACGTGACATATTGCTTTCAACTTATTGATCCGGCCCTTTGTTGTATCAACTACCGTTCAGGCTGAGCCCTTCGACAAGCTCAGGACAGGACAGGCCAGGCTCAGGGCGATCGGTTCAAACTTCACCGAGCCGGAGCAATGGCAGCCATTGATAACGCAATGTTACGGTAGCGGCTTCCGGTCGTGATATGCGGCGCAACGTGGTGCAACGCCGCCAGCAACTGGCGCGCCCCAGGCCAGTGCCACCGTGGAACCGGCTTTGCCGGGCCACGGGTGGCGTCCCCCTTGGGGGAAGCGGCGAAGCCGCTCAGGGGGGGGCAATCAGCGGGCTTCCGGTCGTGATATGCGGCGCAACGTGGTGCAACGCCGCCAGCAACTGGCG
>WOZN01000077.1:0-501 GCA_011620245.1 Acidovorax sp. | reverse complement strand
TGCCGGGCCACGGGTGGCGTCCCCCTTGGGGGAAGCGGCGAAGCCGCTCAGGGGGTCAATCCCTCGTCACTCGTACCAATTCTTCGCGGCTGGTGATGCCGGCGGCAATCAGGCGCTCGCCGTCGTCGCGCATCAGCGCCATGCCGTTGGCCAGCGCGGCGGCACGGATGTCGGCCTCGGAGGCCTGGTTGTGGATCTGGGCGCGGATGGCGTCGGTGGTCACCAGCAGCTCGAACACGCCCGTGCGGCCGGCATAGCCCGTCTGGCCGCAGGCATCGCAGCCCTTGCCGGCGCAATGCGTGCAGATTTTGCGCACCAGGCGCTGGGCCAGCACGCCCAGCAGGGACGATGACAACAAAAAGGGCTCCACGCCCATGTCGGTCAGGCGCGTGACGGCGCTGGCGGCATCGTTGGTGTGCAGCGTGGCCAGCACCAGGTGGCCCGTCAGCGAGGCCTGGATGGCGATCTGCGCGGTCTCGAAGTCGCGGATTTCACCGATCA
>WOZN01000301.1 GCA_011620245.1 Acidovorax sp. | reverse complement strand
CGGGGTGGCCCCAGATCCAGATCAGGTTCACGTAGAGCATGGGGTTGCCGCCCAGCTCGTTGGTGAAGAAGTTCGTGCCTACGTAGCGGTCCAGCGACATCAGTACCAGGGCTGCTGTCAGGATGGGGAACGATGCGACGATCAGCGCGTTGGTGCACAGGGCGGTCCAGGTGAAGACGGGCATCTTCATCAGGCTCATGCCTGGCGCGCGCATCTTGATGATGGTCACGATCAGATTGATGCCCGATAAGGTGGTGCCCACCCCGGCCACCTGCAGGCCCCAGATGTAGTAGTCCAGTCCCGTGCCCGGGCTCTGCGCCCCCAGGTTGGACAGCGCCAGCCAGCCGGAGGTGGAGAACTCGCCCAGGAACAGCGAGATCATCACCAGCATGGCGCCGCCCGTGGTCATCCAGAAGCTGAAGTTGTTCAGGAACGGGAATGAAACGTCGCGTGCACCGATCTGCAGCGGCACGAGGTAGTTCATCAGTCCCGTGACGAAGGGCATGGCCACGAAGAAGATCATGATCACGCCGTGGGCGGTGAAGATCTGGTCGTAATGGTGCGGGGGCAGATAGCCCATGCTGTCGCCAAAGGCCATGGATTGCTGCAGGCGCATCATCACCGCGTCGGCAAAGCCGCGCAGTAGCATGACGATGCCCAAAAGCATGTACATGATGCCGATCTTCTTGTGGTCGATGCTGCAGATCCAGTCGCGCCACAGCGGGCCCCAGAGGCGGAATTTAGTGATGGCGGCCATGACGGCGAGGCCGCCCAGCATGACGGCGATGAAGGTCCACAGCACGATGGGCTCATGCGCCATCGGTACGGTGTCCCAGTTGAGCCGACCCAGGGCCCAGTGCGAGGGTGAAATGTTGGGGGAAGACATGGGGAGGCTCATTGGCTGATGCTTGCGCGTTGTGCTCGTGCAGTTGCGTTGCGGTTTTCGAGTGCGGCCACCACCTGGGCGGCGTTCTGGGCGTTGCATATGTCCTGCGGCAGGTTCAGGCCCGCAGCGCGCACATAGGCATCCCCACCCTGGGCATCAATGGCCATCACTTGGTGCATGCACATCTTTCCGTCTTCCACGCAGCGGTTGAGCACCTTGTCGTAAAGGCCTTCTTCCACTGTGGCAAAGCGCTGCACGGGGTCGCGCTCGCTGGGCTTGACCAGGTTCAGGTAGGTGCGGCGGTCCAGGGACTTGCCTTCGGCTTTGGCTTTTTGCACCCACTGTGCAAAGTCGTCATTGCTCAGGCCGTGGAACTTGAACGTCATGCCCGAAAAGCCGGCGCCGCTGTAGTGCGAGGACATGCCCTTGAAAACGCCGGGCCTGTTGATCACCGCATTCAGTTCGGTCTGCATGCCGGGCATGGTGTAAACCATGCCAGCCAGGTCGGGCACGTAGAACGCGTTCATGGTGGAGGTGGCGGTCAGCTTGAACAGAATGGGGCGGTCCACCGGGGCGGCCAGCTCGTTCACGGTGGCAATGCCTTGCTCGGGGTAGAAGAACAGCCATTTCCAGTCCATCGCTACCACTTGCACTAGCAGCGGCTTGACGTTGGCCGCCAGCGGACGCTGTGCGTCGATGCGGTCCAGCGGGCGGTAGGGATCGAGCTTGTGGGTGCCGATCCAGGTCAGTGCACCCAGGGCAATGACGATGAACAGCGGCACGGTCCAGATCATCAGCTCCAGCGTGGTGGAGTGGTGCCATTCGGGCTCGTACTCGGCTTCGGTGTTGCCCTGGCGGTATTTCCAGGCAAAAAAGAGGGTGAAGGCGATCACCGGAACGATGATGACGAGCATCAGCAGCGTGGCGGTGATGACCATTTGGCCTTGTTGTGCGGCAATGTCGCCGGCCGGGTTGAGAACGACCACCTTGCTGCAGCCGGCCAAGCCGGCTGTCATGGCGATCACTGCAAGCCCGGCGGGCCTGCGGAATTTCTTGTTTTTGAGCATGCTGGGGGCGTGACCAAGAATTGCTTAGGTGTAAACGCGGATGACTGGGAACTCGAACTGTAGTATCCACAGCAAAATTGTCGATTGGACATTTTGTCCAAGATCAAGGGCGGCCCGCAAGTTTTGTGCTTGCTTACGGCGTTTGTGCGTCGACCTGGGATCGTTCCAGGTGCTGGCCATCAGGGTTTTCCTGAGCGCTTCATGGGCACTGGCCTGGTGGCGAGGGGGTATTTGGGTGTAGAACTGAGGCGTTCGTACCCTTTGCTTGAGGAGCGCCAATATGGTCAACCAAAATTCTGCTGCATTGCCGGTGCCCGGCTTTGAAAGTTCGGTGTCGCTGGCGCGGGCCCATACCGACGAGGATGTGACACCCAGCGAGATCGCGGTGGGGGTGATCATTGGGCGGTCGTCCGAGTATTTTGACTTTTTCGTGTTCGGCATTGCCAGTGTGCTGGTTTTCCCCTCCTTGTTGTTTCCGTTTCTGTCCCGGCTGGACGGCACCTTGATGGCCTTTGCCATTTTTTCGCTGGCTTTTGTGGCCCGGCCGGTGGGCACGGCCATCTCCATGGCGGTGCAACGGCGCTGGGGGCGGGGTACCAAGCTGACGCTGGCGTTGTTTCTGCTGGGGGCGTGCACTGCAGGCATGGCGTTCTTGCCCAGCTATGCCTCGGTGGGGAGCGGGGCCATTGCCGCGCTGGTCATCTTGCGCATCGGTCAGGGGCTGGCGCTGGGGGGCACATGGGATGGTCTGCCATCGTTGCTGGCCATGAGCGCCCCCCAGGAGCGGTGCGGCTGGTTTGCCATGATCGGGCAGCTGGGCGCCCCGGTGGGTTTCATTATGGCGGCCAGCCTGTTTGCCTACCTGTACGGCAGTCTGAGTGTGACGGAGTTTCTGGACTGGGGGTGGCGCTACCCCTTCTTTGTGGCCTTTGCCATCAATGTGGTGGCGCTGTTTGCCCGCTTGCGCCTGGTGGTGGGCCAGTCGTATGCCGAGCTGTTGCAGCAGCTTGAACTGCAGCCGGTGAGCGCGACCCAGGTGATGCGCCACGAAGGTGGCAATGTGCTGTTGGGCGCCTTTGCCGCCTTGGCCAGCTTTGCGCTGTTCCATCTGGCCACGGTGTTTCCCTTGTCCTGGATCGCCATGTACTCCGAGCAATCCATCACCCAGGTGCTGGGTGTGCAGATTGTGGGTGCCTTTCTGGCCGCCGCAGCCATCATGGTGTCGGGATGGCTGGCCGACCGGGTGGGCCGCCGCAATCTGCTTGGGACCATGGCCTTGTTGATCGGTCTGTTCAGCTTCACGACGCCCTGGCTGCTGGGCGCCGGCCCGGTGGGCAACAACGTGTTTCTGCTGGTGGGCTTTGTGCTGCTGGGGCTGTCTTACGGGCAGGCCTCTGGAACCGTGACGGCCAATTTCTCGCCCCAATACCGCTACACCGGGGCGGCGTTGTCGGCCGACCTGGCGTGGCTGCTGGGCGCCGGTTTTGCGCCCCTGGTGGCTTTGGGGCTATCGGCCAGGTTCGGTCTGGGGGCTGTGTCGCTGTATCTGCTGTCGGGCGTGGTGTGCACCCTGGCGGCGCTGCGCATCAACCGGCGGATCGAGCGCAAGGAGTCCTGATGCATGGGCGGTGTTGCACAGCAGCCGCTGTGCAACGCCGTTTGTCGCTGGGCTATCTGGCGTAAGGGTCGGCAAACCCCAGTTCCTGCAGGATGGCGGTTTCGTAGGCCTCCATCTCGTTGGCGTCGGCAGCACTGGTTTCATGGTCCCAGCCTTGGGCGTGCAGCGTGCCGTGCACCAGCAGGTGGGCGTAATGCTCTTGCAGGCTTTTGTTCTGCTCGCGCGCCTCGCGCTCGACCACGGGGGCGCAGAGCACCAGGTCGGCCGTCACCATGGGCTCCTGCGTGTAATCGAAGGTGAGCACGTTGGTGGCGTAGTCTTTCTCGCGATAGTCGCGGTTCAGGGCCCGGCCTTCGTCGGCGCCCACGATGCGCACAGTGATTTCGGCATCGGTGGCCAGGGCGTGGCGGATCCAGCGTGTGACCTTGTGGCGCGGCAGCACGGCGCGGTGGGCGGCGGCGCCGTCAAAGCGGCCGAATTGCAGCGACAGGGAGAGTTTTTTTAAGGTCATTTATGCCTCTAGCGCTTATGTGGCCTGTGCTGATAGCTATTAAATTAGTAGCATTCAGGCGGCGCGGCTGCGCGTGGCTGGCGCGCGGCGCGGCGCGTCATAGGCGTCCACGATGCGCGCCACCAGCGGATGGCGCACCACGTCGGCGCTGGTAAAACGCGTCACGGCGATGCCCTTGACGCGCTTGAGCACGCGCTCGGCATCGATCAGCCCGCTCATCGCGCCCTTGGGCAGGTCGATCTGGCTCACGTCGCCTGTGACCACGGCGCGGGCACCAAAGCCGATGCGGGTGAGGAACATCTTCATCTGTTCGGGTGTGGTGTTCTGCGCTTCGTCGAGGATCACGAAGGCGTTGTTCAGCGTGCGCCCGCGCATGAAGGCCAGCGGGGCGATTTCGATGGCGTTGCGCTCGAAGGCTTTTTGCACCTTGTCGTAGCCCATCAGTTCATAGAGCGCGTCGTACAGCGGGCGCAGATACGGGTCCACCTTCTGCGCCAGGTCGCCCGGCAGAAAGCCCAGGCGCTCGCCTGCCTCCACGGCGGGGCGCGTCAGCACGATGCGCTGCACGGCGCTGCGCTCCAGCGCATCCACGGCGCATGCCACTGCCAGATAGGTCTTGCCCGTGCCGGCAGGGCCGATGCCGAAGGTGATGTCGTGCGTGGCGATGTTTTCGAGGTACAGGTTTTGCGTGGGCGTGCGCCCGCGCAGGTCGGCACGGCGGGTGTTGAGCACGATGGCGCCCTCGGGCGCCTCCACCAGCGACTGGTCGCCCGCCAGCATGAGCTGCAGGTAGTCTTCGGTGATGGGGCGCTCGGCCATCTCATACAGGGCCTGCAGCAGCTCCATGGCCTGGGTGGCGCGGGCCTTGGGGCCATCGACCTTGAACTGCTCGTGCCGGTGTGCAATGCGCACCTGCAGGGCCACCTCGATGGTGCGCAGGTGCATGTCGGCCGGGCCGCACAGGTGCGTGAGCCGGGTATTGTTGTGGGGAGTGAAGGTGTGGCGCAGGATCACGCGGATAATTCTCGTTGGATCGCCGCAGGGCGCGGCAAAGGACATCAATGATAGGCAAATTGACCGGCACCCTGCTGGAGAAGAACCCGCCCGAGGTGCTGCTGGACTGCCACGGCGTGGGCTACGAGGTGAATGTGCCCATGAGCACCTTCTACAACCTGCCTGCCGTGGGCGAGCGCGTGAGCCTGCTCACGCAGTTCATCGTGCGCGAGGATGCGCAGCTGCTGTACGGCTTTGCCACCGCGCCCGAGCGCCAGGCGTTTCGCGAGCTCATCAAGATATCGGGCGTGGGGCCGCGCACGGCGCTGGCGATCCTCAGCGGCATGGGCGTGGGCGATCTGGCGCAGGCCATCACGCTGCAGGAGGCGGGCCGCCTGATCAAGGTGCCGGGTATCGGCAAGAAGACCGCCGAGCGCCTGCTGCTGGAGCTCAAGGGCAAGCTGGGCGCCGACATGGGATTGCACGCGCAGGTGACCAGCGATGCCCAGGCGGATATTTTGCAGGCGCTGCTGGCGCTGGGTTACAACGACAAGGAAGCGGCAGCGGCGCTGAAGGCCTTGCCGCCGGATGTGGGCGTAAGTGACGGCATCAAGCTGGCGCTGAAGGCGCTGGCGAAATAACCCCAATCAACAGAATCCAGGAAATGGTTGCGATGAAGCTCCAGCATTCGATGCATTGGCTATGCGCTGCGGGTGCAGCGCTGCTGGTGGCCGCTTGCGGCGGAGGCGGCTCGTCAGAGCCCGCGCCGGCGCCTGAACCAACGCCTGTGCCGATAGATTCGGCAACGAACCGGATCGAGCCGTTTGACCCGAGCCTGCTCAGGGCCCTGAGGTCAGCAGACCCCGCGTCGCATGCCGCCGGGCGTGCCCCGCGGGCCACACCGGTGCGGCTGGGGCCGCTGGCGGCCCCGGCGCTGCAATCACTGCAGAAAAAGGCAGCGCCCAACCAGGGCGCCGGCATGCGCCAGCAAATCGGCCTGGCCCGGGCTGTGACCGCCACGGCCAGTTCGCCGGGCCTGCGGGACCAGTTGCAGTGGTCCCCCACGGAACGCGGCACGCAGCGTGCCGCCATCAGCTTTGAGGCACAGGGTGCGCAGGGTGTGCGCCTGGGGTTGCTGGTGCGCGCACTGCCGGCGGGCGCCACGCTGCGCTTTTATGCACAGGCCGGCGAGGCGGTGTTCGAGGTGTCGGGCCAGGATGTGCTGGGCACCATTGCGCGCAACTTGCAGGCGGGCGACAGCGGCGATGCGGCGCACACCTACTGGAGCCCCGATTTCGGCGGCGCCGAGACCACGCTGGAACTGGAGCTGCCGGCCAGCGCCGACCTGGCCCAGCTCGACATCGCCGTGCCCACGCTGTCGCATTTTTTTGTTTCACCAGACCGTGTGGCGCAAAGCAGCCTGACCAAGGTGGGCGAGGCGGGCGCCTGCAATATCGACGTGTCGTGCCGGCCCGAGTACAGCAGCGAAAGCCGCTCGGTGGCGCGCCTGCTGTTTGTGGAAAACGGCACCACTTTCCTGTGTACCGGTACCCTGCTCAACGATACGCAGTCGAGCACCACACCGTATTTTCTGACCGCCCACCATTGCATTTCCACGCAGTCGGTTGCTTCTTCTGTCACGACCGACTGGTTCTATCGCTCGGCCGCGTGCAACAGCAGCGAGGTCAATGCGGGCGCGCAGCGGCTGAACGGTGGCGCGACCCTGCTCTACGCGCAGGCGGCCACCGACACCGCCTTCATGCGCCTGAACGCCGCGCCACCGGCCGGGATTGTGTTCGCCGGCTCGTATTACGGCGCCGTGAACGAAGGCGCCTACACGGCCGGCATCCACCATCCCGAGGGTGATTTGCAAAAGCTCAGTGAGGGCTCGGTAAAGCAGTTTGACAACTGCACCCTTGAAGCCTGCCAGGTCAGCACGCAGCAGGATGGGCGGTTCTTGACCGTGGGATGGGATGTTGGCACCGTTGAGAGCGGCAGCAGCGGCTCGGGCCTGTTCCTGCCCATCGGCAGCAAGCGCTACGTGGTGGGGCAGTTGCTGGGCGGAAGCGCAAGTTGCCAGAACCCCAGCGGCTACGACCACTATGGCCGTTATGACCTGGCATTCCAGGCGGCCCTCAAGAACTGGCTGAAACCGGCGCCATGAGCCGGCACGCATATCGCCCGCAGTGGCCGCACATGGCATGACCATCCAGACCGACGATTTCGCCCCCGCGCCCGCAAAGCGCGTCATCTCCGCCGTCCCGGCATCGCCGCAGGAAGAGGCGATCGAACGCGCCCTGCGCCCCAAGCTGCTGCAGGAATATGTAGGCCAGGCCAAGGCGCGCGAGCAGCTCGAGATTTTCATTGGCGCGGCCAGAAAGCGCGGCGAGGCGCTCGATCATGTGCTGCTGTTTGGCCCGCCCGGCCTGGGCAAGACCACGCTCAGCCACATCATCGCGGCCGAACTGGGCGTGAACCTGCGCCAGACCAGCGGCCCGGTGCTCGAAAAGCCCAAGGACCTGGCGGCGCTGCTGACCAATCTGGAAAAGAACGACGTTCTCTTCATCGACGAGATCCACCGCCTCTCGCCCGTGGTCGAAGAAATCCTCTACCCCGCGCTGGAGGACTACCAGATCGACA
>WOZN01000084.1 GCA_011620245.1 Acidovorax sp. | reverse complement strand
CTAGTACTCCTGGACAAGGGAGTCAGGCTGTCAATCAGATTGACAACGCCTGCAACTGAGCTGTTGGCACAGGAGAACTCTGGTGCTCGTTCGGTCATGCAGAATCAAGGCTGCTTGGCGAAAAAACCACCGAGGGAGTTATGGCACTTAGATTGCTGCATTCAGCCGACTGGCAGATCGGGCGGATCTATTCGCAGTTCGAGCCCGACGATGCTGCGGCCTTGTTCGAGGCCCGCTTTCTCGCCGTCGAGCGATTGGCCACATTGGCAATCGAGCACAGCGTCGATGCCGTTCTCGTCGCCGGCGACGTGTTCGACGCGCAGACGGTCTCAGACAAGACCATTCGCCGCCTGTTCAACGCCATGCAGGGCTACACCGGGCCTTGGCTTCTCATGCCGGGCAACCACGACGCTGCATTGGCCGAGTCGGTCTGGACCCGCGCACATCGCCTGGGTGTGATTCCCTCCAATGTGACCACCTGCCTGGATCCGCGCGTCCATGTTGTGCAAGACCGCTTTGCGCTGCTGCCGGCGCCGCTGGTTCAACGTCACACCTATGGCGATCTGACCGAGTGGTTCGACGCAGCGCCAACGACAGAAGGCCTTTTCCGCATCGGACTGGCTCACGGATGCGTGCAGGGCGTGCTGCCCGAGGGGGTTGACTCTGTGAACCCGATTGCAGCAGACCGCGCCGTCAAAGCGCGGTTGGACTATCTGGCCCTCGGCGACTGGCACGGTTGTCGGCGCATGGACGAGAGGACGTGGTACGCCGGCACGCCGGAAACCGACCGATTCAAAGCCAACGACTCCGGGCAAGCGGTGCTGGTGTCGATGGAAGGGCCCGGTGCCGATCTATCCGTTGAGGTGGTCGGGGTTGGCCGGTACCGCTGGCAGCAACTGGAATCAAGCCTGGCCGTCTCCAGCGATGTGGAGGAAACACTGCGCAAGCTTGAACAGCTCGGCGCCGACGATGTGGTGCAACTGCGCTTGTCCGGCGTGTGCGACTTGGTCGGGCAGCGGCAGTTGGACAGCGGTGTGGAAGCCGCCCGAGCGCGGTCCAGGGCGATGCTGCTGGACGCACAAGACCTCAGCCTGGAGCCCACGCAGGCAGACATGGAGGCCATACATGCCGATGGCTACGTCGGTGAGGTGTTGCAACAACTGCGTGTCGAGCAAGCGGAGGCGCAGGGTGCCCTTGCACGCGATGCGCTCCTGATCCTGGCCCGACTGCTGGATGACCAGGCCAAGCCAACGCCGGCCAAGAACCAGGGAGCCGCTTTATGAAGCTGCGAAAACTGCGCATCGAGCACTTCAAGCGCTTCCGCGAACCCTTGGTGATTGACGACTTTGCCGACGGGCTCAACTTGGTCGCCGCTCCTAACGAGTCCGGCAAGTCCACCGTGGCCGAGGCCATTCGTGCGGCCTTCTTTGAGCGGCACCGCTCGGGTAGCGTGGAACACCTGCGGCCCTGGGGCGACTCTTCAGCCACACCCACGGTCGAAGTGGAATTCGACATGGGTGAGAAGCGTTACCACCTCACCAAGGTGTTTCTGGGCAAGAAGCGTTGTGATCTGACCATTGAAGGGCAGCCATCGCTGGACGGTGTCGCTGCCGAAGACCATCTGGCCCAGTTGCTCGGTTTCAAGTTCCCGGGCAAAGGCGCCAGCGCGCCCGAGCACATGGGCATTCCCGGGCTGCTCTGGATTCGGCAAGGCACTTCGCACCAACTGGCCGACGCCGTGACCTACGCGGCAGACCACCTGCGGCAAGTGTTGGGCGAGTCGCTGGGTGACCTGACGTCCTCTAGTGGAGACGTCGTGTTGCGGGCCGTGGAAACCGAGCGCAACGAACTGCTGACACCTGCCGCTGGCAACCCCAAAGGAGACTACGCCGCCGCCTTGCAGCGCAAGGCCGAGCTGAAGGATGCGCTGGCCGCGCTAGACCGGGACATCGCTGCCTACCAAGGCAGCGTTGACCGACTTGCCGCCCTGCGCCTTGAGCACCAGCGCGACGAACAGGAACGCCCCTGGATCGGCATTCGCGAGCAGCACCGGCTGGCGCAAGCCCGGCTGGAAGTGGCGCAGGGGCTTGAAGCGCGACGACAGGCCGAACAGGCCGCCCTGCAGCAGTGGCGCGCGCAGACGGCCTCCCACCGCTCGGAGCTGGAGGCATTTGCCCGCGACGATGCGGCCGTGACAACGCGCCAGCAAGCGCTGGACAAGCGGGCTGCAGCGGAAGCCACCGCGCAGACCGAGGTGCAATCCTGGGAGCGGCGGCATAGCGAGGCCATGGCCGCCGACGCGCAGGCCCGCCAGATGCTGGAGCGGGTGCGTTCAGCCGCCACGCGCGCCGAGACGGCCCGCGCCGCAGGCGAACTGGAAACCACGCTCGCAACCATGACGGACGCGCTCACCCGAGCGCGCGACGAACGCACCCGCTTGGCCCGCCTGCAAGCCGAGGCAGAGGCTATGGCCATCCCCCCGGTGGATCTGAAAAAAATCAAGCAGCTTTCGGAGTCGCTACGCGATGTCGGCGTGCGCCTGGATGCCGCCGCTACTGTGCTGGAATTCGATCTGCTCGAAGGCCAATCGCTGTGCCTGGGCGACGAAGACTTAAAGGGCCATGCACGCCGCACGGTGGTGAGCCGCACGGAGATTCAGATCGACGGCGTCGGCCGCATCGCCGTGCAACCCGGCGGCGCCGACATCCCGGCGCTCACGGCGCAGCGCGATGACATCTCGGCCGAGCTGACCGCCTTGCTTCAGAAACTGGCCGTTTCCAACCTGGCCGAAACCGAAGAGCGTGCACGCCAGGCCGCGCAGCGGCAGCAGGACGCCAAGGCCAGCCAGAAGGTGTTGGAAGCCTTGGCCCCCAAGGGCGTGGACGCGCTGGAAGCCGAACTAGCATCCCGCACCGTACGCGCGGAAGAACTGCGCGCGGCCCTTGCCGCCTTGCCACAGCCGGCGCCCGGTGACGGCGATCTGCCGGACCTTGCCACGGCACGGGCACAGGCCGAACGCGCAGCCGCTGCACTGGAAGCCGCAACTGCCGCGCTCAACCAGTCCCGTGTGACCGTCGGCAAGGCACAGAGCGACCACGTCACCGCGCGCCAGGAACTGGCCGCCGCCCAAGCCACGGCCAACGACGCCCAACGCGCACAGCGTGTGGCCGTCGTACGGCAGTCGCTGAGCGATGCGCTGGCGCAAGAAGCCACCGCCCAGCAGCGTGTCGAGGCCACAGCCGCCGAACTCAAGAGCGTGAACCTGGCCCTGCTGCGTCAGGACGTTGATCGCTTCGCGCGCAGCGCGCAGCAACTGGAAGAAGCCCACGAACGCCGTCGGCAAGAAATCATGCGGCTGGAAGTGGATCTCGAAACCAAGGGTGCGCTGGGCCTGGAAGAACAGGGTGCTGAGCGCCAGCGCGAGCTTGACGCCGCCACCCGCCGCGCCGACGAACTGACCCGCCGCGCCGCCGCGCTGGACCACCTGCTGGGCCTGCTGCGCGAGAAGCGATCAGCACTGGCCAGTCGCCTGCGCGCGCCGCTGCAGAAGCACCTCGACCATTACCTGGGCATCCTGTTCCCAGGCGCGCGCATCGAAGTGGCCGACGACCTCTCGCCCGGCGCCATCACCCGCATTGGCCCGCGCGGGCAGGAGAGCGGCGAGTTTGAGGAACTGAGCGTGGGCACACGCGAGCAGATGGGTATCGTGGCGCGGCTCGCGTATGCCGACCTGCTGCAGGAAGCTGGCCGACCCACGCTGTTGATCTTGGACGACGCCCTGGTAAACACCGACGACGACAGGTTGGGGCAGATGAAGCGGGTGCTGTATGACGCGGCGCAGCGGCATCAGGTGCTGATCTTCACCTGCCATCCTGCGGCTTGGAGGGATTTGGGGGTAGTGGCTCGGTCGATAGAGGCTTCATCCACAACCAACAGATAGTCGGTCTTGCGGTCGGTGGGTATGAAGTTGGACATGGTCAGAATGGTCTCTCGGTGCTGGAGCCATTTTATCATTTGGCTATTCTTTTTGTAGCTGGAAGGGGGGGATTTGAGGTGTTAAGTCCGACAGTCTGCTAGACGTGACATTGCCCGAACCCATGGGCATGGATGTTCACGATGGCCGCAAGCGCCTACGTGTGACGGTGACCCTACATCCGACAAAGGGCAAGGCCATCCGGTCTAGCTTCACCTTTTCACGCGATCCCGGCTATGGATTCGCGCCATGCGCAACACCTTGAAGCCCGCCGATCCCCGCTGCAATCAAATGCAGACCCTACCGGGTTAACTTTGGGCGGGTGTTTGGGCGGGAATGCAATCCGCAAAAGAAAAAACCCCAAGTGAATCAATCACTTAGGGCTATATCTGGCGGAGAGGGCGGGATTCGAACCCGCGGTGGGGATTAGCCCACACACGCTTTCCAGGCGTGCGACTTAAACCGCTCATCCACCTCTCCGAAGCCTTTGATTATAGCCACAGGTATAGGGGTATTGGGGGCTGATGCCTTGCTGGCACCAAAAGAGGCTGGGTTCAGCTGGCCTTCTGGGCCTGAACCATCTTCATGGCCGACCCGATCAGTGCCGACACCTCGGTCATGTTGCTGGGCACGATGAGGGTGGTGGTGGCGTCCTGGGCCACTTTGCCATAGGCCTCCACAGCTTTTTCAGCCACCTTGAGCTGCACGGCTTGCTCGCCGCCGGGCTGGCGGATGGCGGCGGCCACGCGCTCGATGGCTTCGGCGTTGGCTTCGGCCACGGCCTTGATCGATGCGGCTTCGCCGGCAGCCTTGTTGATCACGGCCTGCTTTTCGCCTTCGGAGCGGGCGATGAAGGCCTCGCGTTCACCGGTGGCGATGTTGATCTGTTCCTGGCGGCGGCCTTCGGAGGCGGCGATCAGGGCGCGTTTTTCACGTTCGGCGGTGATCTGGGCCTGCATGGCGTGCAGGATTTCCTTCGGGGGAGTCAGGTCCTTGATCTCGTAGCGCAGCACTTTCACGCCCCAGTTGAGGGCCGCTTCGTCGATGGCCTGGACCACCTGGGCGTTGATGATGTCGCGCTCTTCAAATGTCTTGTCGAGTTCGAGTTTGCCGATCACGCTGCGCAGCGAGGTCTGGGCCAGTTGGGTGACGGCCATGATGTAGTTGGATGAGCCGTAGCTGGCGCGCATGGGGTCGGTCACCTGAAAGTACAGGATGCCGTCCACCTGCAGCTGGGTGTTGTCGCGGGTGATGCAGATCTGGCTGGGCACATCGAGCGGGATTTCTTTCAGGCTGTGCTTGTAGGCCACCTTGTCCACAAACGGCACCAGAAAATTCAGGCCCGGCGTGAGCGTGCCGGCGTATTTGCCCAGCCGCTCTTTCACCCAGGCGTTTTGTTGGGGCACGACCTTGACGGAACGCGCGATAAAGATGATGGCGATGACAAAGATGACGATGGCGATTTCCATGGGAGCCTTTCCGGTAGTTTTATGTGAAAAGTGACTTCAGATCGGCTCCACCAGCAGGCGGCTGCCCACCAGTTCGGCCACGCGGTGCATGCCGGTGGAAGGTGTGACGCCCGGGCGATGAATGGCGGTCCATTGGGTGCCGCGGTATTTCACGCTGGCGGTGCCGTCGGCATTCCAGCTGTCGATCATGACGGTTTCGCCCACATCCAGATTCACGCTGCGATCAGCGCGGGCAGACGGGTCGCCGGGTCGTTTCTTTTTGAATTGGTAGCATGCCACCACAGCGCCGCCGCCCACAAGAGCGGCTGTGATGATCTGCACGGTCATTGGCAGGCCCAGCTGGGCGGCCAATGCTGCGGCTGCAAGCCCCAGCGCCAGCATCAGCAGATAGAACGTGCCCGTCAGCAGTTCGGCGACCACCGCCACGCCTGCCAACAACCACCAGATAGTGGATTCCTCCATGCCGACTCCTTTATGACTTACGCAAACAAGGATGCCACAACGGTACCTGCCTTTGTGGCAGGCGGCTTGCCCGGGCCTGTTTTGCGTAAGTCATGTCCTTGTTTGTCCGTCTTTGGTGCACCCCATTCTGGGTCAAAAGAATGGCAAGCCAAAGGCAGGTCATGCTTATTCCTTACACTTCGCGCCTGTTTCGTTTTTTGGCCGGGCATGGCACGGTTGCACGGAGGCTGCACATGAAGTTTCGCTTTCCCATCATCATCATCGATGAGGACTATCGTTCCGAGAACACCTCGGGCCTCGGCATTCGTGCGCTGGCGCAAGCCATAGAGACTGAGGGCTTCGAGGTGGTCGGGGTTACCAGCTACGGGGATCTCTCGCAGTTTGCCCAGCAGCAAAGCCGCGCCAGTGCCTTCATTCTGTCCATCGACGATGAGGAATTCACGGCGAACGAGGGGCTCGACCCCATCGTGCTGAGTTTGCGCAATTTCATTGGCGAAGTGCGGCGCAAGAATGCCGAGGTGCCGATCTATGTGCACGGCGAGACCAAGACCAGCCGCCATCTGCCCAACGATATCCTGCGCGAGCTGCATGGCTTCATCCACATGTTCGAGGACACGCCCGAGTTCGTGGCCAAGCACATCATCCGCGAGGCCAAGAGCTACCTGGAGGGCCTGCAGCCGCCGTTCTTCAAGGCGCTGCTCGACTACGCCGAAGACGGCTCGTACAGCTGGCATTGCCCCGGCCATTCGGGCGGCGTGGCTTTTCTGAAAAGCCCGGTGGGCCAGATGTACCACCAGTTTTATGGCGAGAACATGCTGCGCGCCGATGTGTGCAATGCGGTGGAAGAGTTGGGCCAGCTGCTGGACCACAACGGCGCCATTGGTGAGAGCGAGCGCAATGCGGCGCGCATCTTCAACGCCGACCATTGCTTTTTTGTCACCAACGGCACCAGTACGTCGAACAAGATGGTGTGGCACCACACCGTGGCGCCGGGCGATGTGGTGGTGGTGGACCGCAACTGCCACAAGTCCGTCCTGCACAGCATCATCATGACCGGGGCCATCCCCGTGTTCATGAAGCCCACGCGCAACCATTTCGGCATCATCGGCCCGATCCCGCAAAGCGAGTTCGAGCCCGCAGCCATCCAGGCCAAGATCAAGGCCAACCCGCTGCTCAAGGGCGTTCAAGCTGAGAAGGTCAAGCCGCGCGTGCTCACGCTCACGCAGTCCACCTACGATGGCGTGCTCTACAACACCGAGACCATCAAGGGCATGCTCGACGGCTATGTGGAAAACCTGCATTTCGATGAGGCCTGGCTGCCGCACGCGGCCTTTCACCCGTTCTACGGCAGCTACCACGCCATGGGCAAGAAGCGCTTGCGCCCCAAGTATTCGGTGACCTACGCCACGCAGTCCATCCACAAGCTGCTGGCCGGCATCAGCCAGGCCAGCCATGTGCTGGTGCAGGATTCGCAGACCACCAAGCTCGACCGCCACCTGTTCAACGAGGCTTACCTGATGCACACCAGCACCAGCCCTCAGTACAGCATCATCGCCAGCTGCGATGTGGCGGCCGCCATGATGGAGCCGCCCGGCGGCACCGCGCTGGTGGAAGAGAGCATTCTCGAAGCGCTCGACTTCCGCCGCGCCATGCGGCAGGTTGAGCATGAATTTGGCAAGAACGACTGGTGGTTCAAGGTCTGGGGCCCCGACAAGCTCGTGGACGAGGGCATCGGCCGTGCCGAAGACTGGATCATCCGCAGCGACAGCAAGAGCAAGAAGACCGGCAGCAAGTGGCACGGTTTTGGCGAGCTGGCCGACGGCTTCAACATGCTCGACCCGATCAAGTCCACCATCGTCACGCCGGGGCTGAACCTCGACGGCAAGTTCG
>WOZN01000050.1 GCA_011620245.1 Acidovorax sp. | reverse complement strand
GCCATGAAGCCCAGCAGCTGCCAGGTGCCGGGCTGGGCCTGGTTGATGTCATGCACGACCTGCGCCACTTCGCGCGCGTGGCCGCCGGCACCGAAGAGGATGAGGGGCGTCATGGCGCCGGATTCTCCACGGTGGACACTGGCAGGCCAAGCCGGGTTGCTACGGCACGCAGGATTTGCTGGCGCTGGCCGATCTGCCGCTCGGGGGCGTAGAGCTGGCGCGTGAGGGCTTGCCCGGCGCTGCCGATGCTGGCCAGCATGGCGGGGTTAGCACGCATGCGGCGAATGGCGGTTTCGATTTGCGCCGCCAGCGGTGTGGGTGCCTTGGTGTCGAGCAGCAGCATGGATGCGCCATCGACATAGCCAGGGTTTTGCTGCAGGGCGTCTGTGGCCATGACCGCAACACCGCACAGGGCAGCCTCGACGCAGCAACCGGTTGGAAAGCCGTCGAAGTTGCCGGGGTGCAGCAGGAACGGCTGATTGGGCGAGACGATGATGTCCATGCCCGCATAGAACTGGCGCAGGGCCGTGGTTTCGAGGCGGCCATGGAAATGGATGCGGCTGCCAAGAGCGCTGACGTCAATGTCCTGCGGGGTGAAGCCGCCGCCGACGATATGCCAGCGCAGCTCGGGGCAGTCGGCAAGCGCCAGGGCGGCGGCGATGAATTCGGGGTAGCCCTTGTTGGCGCCCAGGGGCATGTAGCACTCGGCCACGAAGCAGATGTCGAGTGTGGCCTTGCCGGCGCCGAAGGCGGGCGCGCGGCGGGGGCCATCGGCATCGAAATACAGGGGGTTGGCCACCACGCCATCGATGCGGTGCAGTGGCGGCAGCGCAAGGCCACGCTGGGCGGAAAAACGCTGCAAATAGTCTTGCGTGACGGACTGGGTGACGATGATGGCTTGCAGCAAGGGGCTGGCCAACACGGCTGCCAGCTTGGCGTCGCTTTCGGGCTCGTCCAGGCCGAAGCCGCCACCTGGGTAGAGGGTCAGCACAAAAGGCACGCGGTGCTGCTGCAGGGCGGGCAGGAACTGGTGGGCGTTGTTGAGGAAGTTCAGGTATGCCAGCCCTGCCCCGGCCAGCCAGCTGGGCGCGTAGGGGCGCACCCGGCTGGCCAGCGCGGGGTAGCGCTGGGCGTAGCGGGCATGCTGTGCGGCAAAGTCGCCCAGGCTGGACAGCACCGACAGCTGCGGGAAGGCCAGGAGGTGGGCGTTGTATTCGGCCACCCTGAAGCCGGTGAGCAGGTTGGGGAAAAAATCGTCGAGCACTAACCATGGGGCTTGTGTGGTGACGTCCAGCCGCTGCGGTGGCTCGACCATGTCGCTCAGGGGAAAGCGCGCACGGGGCATGACATGCAGGGTGGCAATGTCGTCAGCCCAGAGGTGGAACACAGCATCGGTGTAGTGCCCGACATCGGCAACGCTGGCGGCCAGCACCGTGAGGGCGTAGTCGCCATGGTGCTGGTGCACCGGGATGTCGAAGGCCAGCTCGAAAACTTCGCCCGCTTGCCAGGCGCGGGCATGCACTTCGGGCCGGTCGGCACTGTGGCCGCCCAGGACATGCTGGTTTTGGCGGTTCTTGATGTGGTAGGACACCACAAGATCACGGCAAGGCTGGCGCACCTGCAGGCGCAGGCGCAGGTTCAGGGTGTCGCCGTATTGGGCGCGCGCTTCGGCGCCGAACATGCCGCCAGCACCCCAGCCCGCGGCAAGCAGGGCGACAGCGCCGGTGCCCACACCGGGCGCGGGCAGTTCGTCACTAACCTGCTCTGCGTCCGCCACTAGCGGCGCCACAGGCTCCAGCGCCTGGGCTGCGTTGGCCTGGCGAATCCAGTCGTGGTCGTAGTCGCGCGTGACCTCGGGGGTGGGCCCCATGGCGCGCACCTGGCCATGGTCCAGCCAGAGGGCGCGCTGGCACAGGGCCTTGACGGCGGCGATGTCGTGGCTGATGAACAGCAGGGTGAGGCCATCGTCGAGCATGCGGCGCATGCGGGTCATGCACTTGGCCTGGAACAGCGCATCGCCCACGGCGAGCGCTTCGTCAACGATGAGGATGTCGGGGTTGACATGCACCACCACGGCAAAGGCCAGCCGCACATACATGCCGCTGGAATAGGTCTTGACGGGCTGGTCGATGAAGGGGCCGATGTCTGCGAAAGCGATGATGTCATCGAGCCGCTCGGCAATCTCGCGCTGGCTCAGGCCCAGGATGGCGGCGTTGATGACGATATTCTCGCGCCCGGTGAAATCGGGATTGAAGCCGGTGCCCAGCTCGAGCAGCGCGGCAATGCGCCCGCGAACTTCGACGCTTCCCGCACTGGGGCTGAGGGTGCCGCAGATGATTTGCAGCAGGGTGGACTTGCCCGCGCCGTTGCGGCCGATGATGCCCAGGGTTTGTCCGCGCGCCAGCTCAAAAGAGACATTGTGCAAGGCGGCAAATTCGCGGTAGTAGTTTTTGCGCCCGCGCCACAATGATTGCAGCAGGCGGTGGTGGGGCTTGTCGTAGAGGCGATAGATTTTGCCCAGCCCCTGGGCACGGATGGCCCAGTCGGTGGATTGCGCTTCAGATGACATCGGCAAATCCCTTGCGTGCACGTTGAAAGATCCATGCGCCGGCCCAGAGTGCAGCCAGGCTGGCGACGGCGTGCCAGCCCCAGAGCGCCAGCGGGATGCCTGTGCCCTTGATCAACAGGCTGCGCGTCACCTCGATGGGCACGGTGAGCGGGTTGAGCAGCATCCATTGCTGCCAGCCCGCCGGCGCACTCTCCAGGGGATAAAAAACAGGAGAAAGAAACAGCAGCAGGGTTGCCACAAAGCCTGTGAGCTGGGCCAGATCACGCAGATACACCGTGAGCGCCGCCAGCATGAATGAAACCCCTGCAGCGAATGCCAACAAAGGCAGCCAGGCCAGGGGCCACAGCCAGGCGGTGACCGGCAGACCCTGCGTGAACTCAAGCGCCAGCAGCAAGACGGCTGAGCCGATGAGGAACTGCACCAGGGCCGTGCCGACCACGGCCAGGGGCAAAAGCTCGATGGGAAACACCACTTTCTTCACGTAGCTGGGCTGGGCCAGTACGGCGGCAGGCGCGCGCGAAAGGCATTCGCCCACAAGGCCATGCAGCAGCATGCCGGCAAACAACGACAGGGCAAACGCTGCGTTCACGCCCTCTTGCCCCACCCGCCGGACCGGGGTGAATACATAGCCGAAAACAAACAGGTACACCGTCAGCATGACGCAGGGCAGCAAGATGGACCAGACCAGTCCGGCCAGGGAGCCGCGGTAGCGGCTGGCAACGTCGCGCTGCACCAACTGGCGCAGCAGGAATCGGTGCCGCCAGACGGTGCGCAGCAGGTTGAGGGGAGAGGCCGACGCCGAAAGCGCCGCACTGCGGGTAAAAGGGTTCACGAGGCAAGCGTCTTTGTTTTTACAGGGTTGGAATCAGGAATGGTTTTCGGCGCAGGAGAAAGCGGCGCATCACCAAGCAGTTCAGCCGCGACCTCTGCGACCCATGCAAAGCCCGCCCCGGTGTTGTGGAGGAATGGGTCGTTCCAGACGATGTCTGCGGCCGGCACCACGGACATGGCCTGTGGGGCTTCGTCGAAGTCTCGGGTGAGGGCCAGCAAGGCTTTGGCAAAACCCTCTGGATTGGAAGGCTGCGCCGCCACCAGCGAGGGTGACACACTGGAGAGGTCTTTGTTGGCAAAGCGATTGGTGACCACCCTGGCGCCGAAAGCCGCCATTTCAAGCGGTGGGTAGCTGGGGTGCGGGGAGACCATCAGGGAAAAGCCGACAGCGGTGCGGCATAGCAGGTCGGCATATGCCTCGATGCCGAGTTTGCCCACGCTGTGCAGTTGGCAGCCATTGCCCAGTTCAATGGGCGCAAAGTCTTCACCCGCCGAGAGAATGCGCCACTGGCTGGCCTGAGGGTATTGCTGCGCCCACAGACGCAGGGCGGCAACGAGCAGACTGAAGGCGTTGCGCTCGGTGCCAGGGCGGCCATACGCGAGCAATATGCGCTCTTTGTGAAAGGTTTTGCAGCGTGCACGCACAGCGGCGAGCCCAGGATTGAGCTGTGGCTGCAGCACTTTGTTGCTGGAGAAATGGTGGCCTTGCGCAGTAAGGTAGCCGGCCAGCCAATGTGAATTGATGAGCGCGATGGTTCTTTCGGGCTGCGCATAAGTGGCCTGGGCCAGCAGGTAGCGTGACGACCATGGGTAGAAGCCGGGCTCATAGTCCTGAATGAGGTAGAGCATGCGCCGCTGGATTTTTTCAGGGTACTGGGTCTGCTGCCAGTCGAGCAACGCCAGCGCATTGTGCGCCGTCCACCAGGCTGTGGCCATGAAATGGTCTTGGTCATGCACAGCCAGGGTTTGCGCCCAGCGTGAGCCTGCGGGGACGATGTGATTGCCGGGTGGCGCCGCGCTGGCCATGGGCACGATGGCCCAGTTGCCGTAGTAGGCATCTGCCCTGGGCTCGGGGGTGGCTTCGTCGGTAACGATGATACGGGCGTGGTCAAAATACGGGCGCAGCGCATCGAAGACCTGCAATGCGGTGGCGATGCCGCCAAAGACATGGCGCTCGGACACCGCCGGCACCAGCAGGTTGAGCCGAGTGCCGCCCTGCGCCTGCGCAGCGCGGGGCACCAGGGATGTGACTTCAGGAATGTCGTGCCCTGAAGATGCCTCGGACACCACCTGCTCCTGATGGTAAGCGCGGGCCAGTTTGCGCAGCCCGTCTTGCACGGGCTGGTAGCGCGCCAGGCGCGCCAGACCCCGGGCGGCTGCATGAATGAGACGATTGGCCATTGATGTGCTTACTCCACCTCGTTCGTTAATGCACGGGGTGCGCGGGGTGCACGGGGCCAAGGCGTTTCAGGAAACCTGGGCCGCGGGCTGGTAGCAAAGGGGTCCAGATTGGGATTGAAGAACGGATCACCTGCGAGCCGGTAAGGCGCGTACTTGAGTGCAGACTGCTGGAAATCGACCTCGGGCACATGGGGACTGCGTGTCTTGCTCTCAAAATGGTAAAGCCTGGCGGCAGGCAGATAGACATTGAGCAGGCCCTGCTTGTGCGCACGAATACCCAATTCCACATCACTGCCACAGATTTCAAACGCCTCATCAAACCCGCCCAGGGCATCGAATCGCTCGGTGGCGATGACCATGCAGGCCCCGGTGTTGGCCAGTACGTTGCGTGGCACGACGCTGGAGATGAAGGGGGTGGGGTAATGCCGCACCGGCTCGGTCTTGAAGACATGGTCGGCCCAGCCGCCCATGCCGACCACCACGCCGGCATGCTGGATGGTGTGGTCGGGGTACAGCAGGAGTGGGCCCACGGTTGCCACGTCAGGCAAAAGCGCGTATTCGGCCAGGCGCAGCAGCCAGTCAGGAGAGATGACTTCGGTGTCGTTGTTCAAAAACACCAATACCTGGCCCCGGGCCTGGCTACGACCGATGTTGTTGAGCCGGGACCAGTTGAAGGGGATATGCGCAGGCAGCACGCGCACGCGCGCATCCCGCGTCAGGCGTTCGAAACAGGCATGGGTGGCAGGCTCGATGGAACCGTTGTCGAGCACCAGTATTTCATAAGCAAGACCCACTGTGTGGCGCTGGATGCTCTGGATGCAGGCTTGCAGCAGGTCCGCCTTGTCTTTCGTGGGAATGATGATGCTGGCCAGCATCCCCCCTGGCACCCGGAACCTGGGCTGGTACACAAAGGTGTAGTCACTGTCTTCAACCCGGTCAAACTGCTCGCCATAGCGGACGGACAGGTGGCGTGAGACTGCCTGCTTGCCCGCCTCGTGGGCATAGGGCTTGGACTCGGGGCTGGAGGCGGTGGAGGCGGCATGCATGCGCCAGTGGTAGAGCACCTCGGGAATATGCGCAAACCTTGCGCCCTGCAAGGCCAGGCGCAGCACGAGGTCATGGTCCTGGCTGCCCTGGCTGCCCTCCAGAAAGCCCCCGATGGCCTGAAGCAAAGTGCGGCGCACGCACATGATATGCCCGACATAATTTTGCGACCATTCAAGCACCGGTGACCAGTCGGGTTTGAAAAGCGGCAGGCAGCGCTGCCCCTGCTCATCGAGCTTGTCTTCGTCGGAGTAGATGCAGTCGGGAGCTGACGGCGCGTTGATGGCTTGCACCAGGCGCAGCAGGGCGTGGGGTGCGAGTTGATCATCATGGTCCAGAAAGACGGCAAACTCGCCCTGGGCCAGCGCCAATGCATCATTGGTGGCATGGACGATATGTCCGGATATGCTCCGGTGCACGAGCTTGATGCGCCGTTCGGGGCCATCTTGCAGCGCCTGCAGGTATGCCAGGGTGTCTGCACGCCCGCAGGCATCGTTGCAAATACACAATTCCCAGTTTCCGTACCACTGGGCGCGCACGGACTCTACCGCTGCTTGCAGAAATGCGCGTGGGGTGTCATGCACGGGCATGATGATGGAGATCAGCGGTTGGCTGGGAAGGTCTGCAATGCATTGAGATGCCTGCTGGTGCAAGCCTTTCAGAAGGACTGCTTCGGACTGCAACCATTGGCCGTAGGCTGACGCAGCGCTGGCCGCTTGAGCAAGCTGGCTGCGTGTCGCAAGTTTGCGCAGCAAGGCCCGCGACTTGCGGCGCAAACTGCGGACATGCCCTCCCAGAGCACGCAAAGGAGTTGTGAGGCGCCAGGAACGCGAGGCTTGCATTTGTTCGGCAATGGATTGCCAAGACTGGGCCTGCGCTTGCCATTGCACTGCCTGCGCTTGCCAGTGCACTACCTGTTCTGACATTTGCGACCCATTGGCCTGCGCTTCGTCCAAGGCAGAGCGCAGGGCAACCACCTGTTGCACCCAGCCTGTTTTTTGCCGCTCCAGCTGTTGTCGGGCATGTTCATGGCGAATGAAGCGCGCCAGGTAATGCAGTCGATCAATGGCATGCTCAGGCAGCGCATGACCCGCTGCAGCCCATTTTTTCTGAAAACTGCGCAGTATCCAGTAGGCTTCGGCATGGTTGTGCAGGGCTCCGCCCAGGATGGTGTTTCGCCCGTGCAACCGATAGTCCAAAAGCGGCTCATCAGCAAGAAAATGGAAGGCTTGCGGTTGTGCGCCTGCCACTCTCAGTGCGTAGTCCCAGTCGGGCACAAAGCGCAAATGCCGGAAATTTCCCACCTTCTGCCAAAGCGCACGCGACATGAAGAAGTTGGAAGTGGAGACAGTGAAGTTTCCCCAGAGCAAGACATCGACCGCGGAATTCTGGGCGCTTGACTGGTGCGCATGCCAGCGTTGCAAAAGATCTTTGTACATGGTGTTCCACCAGTGATCGGTCGGCAAGGGCTCGCCATGCGCATCGATGAGGCGCAAACCCGTGACGATGAAGGCATAACCGCCCGCTGCCTGGGCGACATCCACCAAGCGCTGCAAGCGGTGCGGTGCATAGCGGTCGTCTGAGTTCAAGACTGCCACGTAAGGCGCCCGGGCCATTGCCAGGCCGCGGTTCAGGGTGGCATGCGAGCCCATGTTGGCTTGTGTGTGCAACTGGATACGTGCATCGTCGCACCGGCCGATGTAGTCCTGCAAAACCGCCCAGGTGTTGTCGGTTGAGCCGTCATTGATGACGATGAGTTCCCATCGGGTGAGCGTTTGCGCGCGCACACTCTCGATGGCCTCGACCACATAGCTGGCATGGTTGTAGGCGGGAAGGACGACGGTCACAAGCGGTGCTGCATCCGCGGGATCAGCGGTTATCGGGAATGTATCTGTCATGTCATCATGACTTGCGCAAAACAGGCCCAGGCAAGCCGCCTGCCACAAAGGCA
>WOZN01000027.1 GCA_011620245.1 Acidovorax sp. | reverse complement strand
GTCGAAATTCTTGCCGAAATGCGAGGGAAAGGTGAACTGCGCGGCAATCAACTCCAGCACATCCTGTTTGGACTGGGCATGGGCCAGGTTGGCATACAAAAAATGGTGTCCCAGGGCGGCTGCGGCAGCTTGCAGATCCTGCACGCGAAATGCGCGAATGGATTGCACGATGTTCGTGCGCACGCCACGCAGTGGCGTTTCCTGGTCTTTACGAAGGGGCGTCTGCATCTCCGTTGCTCTTTCTTTATAAGGTCTAAAAACTTCTGGCTGACCGCAAAACCGCAGATGCGTGTTTCGGGTCGGGAAAACAAGGGGCTGGCTACCCGCTACCCCGGCTGGAGTGGCTGGGCAACCATCAGGCATCATTCGATAATCTTGCGAAAACTGGCGTAATGGTCGCTGGTGTAATAGCAGGCATCCGGCACCCTGGGCTTGCCGCCACACACAATGCGCCGGGCACCACGATTGCGCGCGCTGGGGGTCTTGACGGTGTATTCCCGGTAATAGCCGCGCTGGCGGGCCGGCAATATCCGTTCACGATTGCCAAACACCGTTCCGTCCTTGTCGTGCGGAAAAGGGCCGCCGTTCTGGATCAGCGCATAGGTCGAACGCCCCTGCAGGGGCAGTTCTGCCATGGCGATGGAAGCCATGGAACCGTCGGGGGACGGGAATTCCCGGGCGTATCCGGCAACCTGGCCCAGGACCAACGCAATACCCACGACACACAAAACCCCTGCTTTTCGCAGTGGGGCGGCTACAGCCTTGAGCATCAACGACACCTTTCAGAAACTGCGGGTTAACCCGAAATTTCAACAGGCTAGTGTCGCTCAAAGGCCCCCAAAAAGCAAGCGCCTGCACAAAGAATGGGCAGGCGCAGTGGGCATTCAGGGAGCACCAGAGTTAGTGCACGCTTTTTGTGAGAGGCCTATCGTGCTGCGTTGGCGTCGGCCACGGTGATGGCTGTCATATTCACGATACGCCGCACGGTGGTGCTGGCCGTGAGGATATGCACCGGCTGTGCGGCTCCTAGCAGCACGGGGCCGATGGCGATGTTGCCGCCTGCTGCCGTCTTGAGCAGGTTGTAGGAAATATTGGCCGCGTCGATGTTGGGCAGCACCAGCAGGTTGGCGTCGCCGATAAGGTCGCTGTGGGGCATGATGGCCGCGCGCGCCTTGCCGTCCAGGGCCACGTCGCCGTGCATTTCGCCGTCCACTTCGAGCCAGGGCGCCTGCACGCGCAGCAACCCCAGCGTCTGGCGCATCTTCACCGCGCTGGGCTGGTTGCTGGAGCCGAAGTTGGAGTGCGACAGCAGCGCGGCCTTGGGCTTGATGCCGAAACGCATCATTTCCTCGGCCGCCATCACGGCGATCTCGGCAAGCTGTTCGGCCGTGGGGTCGTAGTTCACGTGCGTATCGACCAGGAACACCTGGCGGTCGGGCAGCAGCAAACCGTTCATGCAGGCGTAGGTGCATACGCCGGCCCGCTTACCGATCACCTGGTCGATGTAGTTCAGGTGCAGCGCCGTGTGGCCCCAGGTGCCCACGATCAGGCCGTCCACTTCGCCCTTGTACAGCAACATGGCGCCGATCAGCGACAGGCGCCGGCGCATTTCGATCTTGGCGATGGGCACCGTCACGCCTTTGCGGTCAGTCATGCGGTGGTAGGTCTGCCAGAAGTCGCGGTAGCGGTGGTCCTGCTCGACGTTGACGATGTCGTAGTCACGCCCTTGCTGCAGGCGCAGGCCGAACTTTTCGATGCGCTGGGCAATGATGGCGGGGCGGCCAATCAGCGTGGGGCGCGCGATCTTCTCGTCCACCACGATCTGCGCGGCGCGCAGCACGCGCTCTTCCTCGCCCTCGGCATAGGCCACGCGCTTTTTGGTGGCGATCTTGGCGGCGGTGAAGATGGGCTTCATGGTGGTGCCGGAGGCATACACGAAGGTCTGCAGATGGTCGCGGTAGGCGTCCATGTCCGCGATGGGGCGCAGCGCAACGCCACTGTCGGCCGCGGCCTGGGCCACGGCCGGCGCAATCATCATCATCAGGCGCGGGTCGAACGGCTTGGGAATCAGGTATTCGGGGCCAAAGGCCAGCGGCTCACCCACATAGGCGGCCGCCACCACTTCGCTTTGCTCGGCCTGGGCCAACTGGGCGATGGCGTGCACGGCGGCGATTTCCATCTCCAAGGTGATGGTGGTGGCGCCACAGTCCAGCGTACCCCGGAAGATGTAGGGAAAGCACAGGACGTTGTTGACCTGGTTCGGATAATCCGAGCGGCCCGTGGCCATGATGGCGTCGTCGCGCACGGCCTTCACATCCTCGGGCTGGATCTCGGGGTTGGGGTTGGCCAGGGCAAAAATCAGCGGGCGGGCAGCCATCTTGGCCACCATGTCCTTCTTGAGCACGCCGCCGGCCGACAGGCCCAGGAACACATCGGCATCCGCGATCACTTCGCCCAGTGTGCGCGCCGAGGTCTTTTGCGCGAACTGGATCTTGTCCTCGTCCATCAGCTCGGTGCGGCCTTCATAGACCACGCCCGCCAGGTCGGTCACCCAGATATGCTCGCGCGGGATGCCCAGCTTGACCAGCAGGCCCAGGCAGGCCAGCGCCGCAGCACCCGCGCCCGAGGTCACGAGCTTGATGTTCTGAAGGTCCTTGCCCGCCACTTTCAGGCCGTTGAGGATGGCCGCGCCCACGGTGATGGCCGTGCCATGCTGGTCGTCATGAAAGACCGGGATCTTCATGCGCTCGCGCAGCTTGCGCTCCACATAAAAGCAGTCGGGCGCCTTGATGTCTTCGAGGTTGATGCCGCCGAAGGTAGGCTCCAGCGCCGCAATGATCTCGACCAGCTTTTCGGGGTCTTTCTCGTTGATCTCGATGTCGAACACATCGATGCCCGAGAACTTCTTGAACAGAACCGCCTTGCCCTCCATCACCGGCTTGCCCGCCAGCGGACCGATGTCGCCCAGGCCCAGCACGGCGGTGCCGTTGGTCACCACGCCCACCAGGTTGCCCCGGCTGGTGTATTTGAAGGCCGCGTTCGGGTCCTTGATGATTTCTTCGCACGGGGCTGCCACGCCCGGCGAGTAGGCCAACGCCAGATCGTGCTGGTTGACCATCTGCTTGGTCGCGGCAATCGCAATCTTGCCGGGCTTGGGAAACTCGTGGTATTCGAGAGCCGCCTTGCGCAGGATTGCGCGTTTGTCGGGAAGGTTGTGGTTGTCGGCCGTTGTTTTCTCGGGCATCAAGCGCCTCCAGCTTTCAGAAAGTACCGGGGTCCGCGGTTGATCTGCTCGGGGCGGGCCGTCAGCTTTGTTAGGGGAGGTGCATTGTAGGCTTCGTTCGGTGGAAACCCTGGTCTGCAAACATGCGTACCTGGTTGAAACACTTGTTCGAGAAAGGATAGAAGCGGCAAGGTCGGGAGCACCATTCCTTTGGCCGGTGAAAGCCAGGCGAGGTGGAGCAGGAATAACAGTGAAACAAGGATTCAGCGCTTGTCAGTAAAGCGCTGAATGCTATTAAAAATGCAGCAAATTGGGTAGAACATGCGGCTGGTGTGAATTACGCCGTTTCCGCCAGCGCGTCGCCCAGCGCGTTGATCAGCCGGTCGATTTCGGCCTTTTCGCTGATGAACGGCGGGGCCAGCTGGATGGTGTCGCCGCCGTAGCGCACATAAAAGCCCTTCTTCCAGCAGTTCATCGCAATCTCGTAGGGGCGGCGGGCAGGCTCGCCGGGCAGCGGCGCAATGGTCAAGCCCGCAGCCAGACCAAAGTTACGGATGTCCAGCACATGCTTGGCGCCCTTGAGGCTGTGCACGCCTTCTTCGAAATACGGCGCCAGGGCATTGACGCGGCCGATCATGTCTTCCTTTTGCAGGATGTCGAGCGCCGCCAGGCCTGCCGCGCAGACCACGGGGTGGGCCGAGTAGGTGTAGCCATGCGGAAATTCGAGCATGTAGTCCGGGCCGCCCGCCGCCATGAAAGCGTCGTAAATCTCCTTGGCTGCAACGCAGCCACCCAGCGGCTGCGCGCCGTTGGTGACCTGCTTGGCAAAGTTCAGGATGTCGGGCGTCACGCCAAAGGCCTCGGCACCGGTGAATGCGCCCGAGCGGCCAAAACCGCTGATCACCTCATCAAAAATCAGCAGGATGTTGTTTTGCGTGCAGATCTCGCGCAGGCGCTGCAGGTAGCCCAAGGGCGGGATGACGACACCGGCCGAGCCCGAAAACGGCTCCACGATGACGGCGGCGATGTTGCTGGCATCGTGCAGCGCAATCAGGTCCAGCAGGCGGTCGGCCAGCTCCTGGCCCGTGGGCGGCATGCCCTTGTGGAACGAACCCGCAGGCGGCTGGGTGTGGGGCAGGTGGTCGGCCTCGACGCCCTGGCCGAACAGCTTGCGGTTGGCGCCGATGCCGCCCACCGAGATGCCGCCGAAGTTCACGCCGTGGTAGCCCTTTTCGCGGCCGATCAGGCGCGTCTTGGTGCCCTGGCCCTTGGCGCGCCAGTAGGCGCGGGCCATCTTCAGCGAGGTGTCGGCCGACTCGGAGCCCGAGCCGGTAAAGAACACATAGTCGAGCCCTGCGGGGGTGAGTTCCTTGACGCGGTTGGCCAGCTCGAACGACAGCGGGTGGCCAAACTGGAAGGCGGGCGCGTAATCGAGCTTCATCGCCTGCTGGCCAATCGCCTCGGCAATCTCGCGGCGGCCATGGCCCAGGCCCGAGCACCACAGGCCCGAGAGGCCGTCAAAAATCTTGCGGCCTTCGCTGTCGGTGAAATAGGCGCCGCTGGCCGCCACGATCATGCGCGGCTGGGCCTTGAACTGGCGATTGGCCGTGTAGGGCATCCAGTGCGCATCGAGCCAGGCGGCATCCATGCGCAGTGGGGCGCCAGTGGCGGGGGTGTCGGTGGGGGCAAAGCTCATGGGTTTCTCCGATGCAAATAGGCGCCCCAGCCGGGGCACTGAGCCGCCATTGTTGCTCCGGTCGCCAATTGCTCAAAGAGAGCAATATCAATGTTCACTTGCGGGTTGATGCAAGCATTGGCCCGTCTTGCCGTGCATGGATTGTGACCAATTAGCTATTGAATTCATAGCTACTTGCGCTTTCCAGACAAGCGCCAAAGCCTGTTTTTGCCCTGAAATCCGGGGCGGTTGCGCTGCTTACAATTCGGCCATGCGCAGGCCTACCCCCTTCCGATGCGCCAGCGCGGCATGGCGCTGGCTGGCGGCGGCCTGCCTGTTTGCCGCGTCCATGGTGGGGGCCGCGCCGTCGGCGGCACCGGCAGCCATCGACATCGGCGTGCTCTCCGTGCTCGGCGGCGAGGACACGCGGCGCCTGTGGCAGCCGCTGGCCGACGGGCTGGCCCGCGCCCTGCCGGGGCACAGCGTGCGGCTGCAGGTGCTCGACCCGGATGCGCTCGACGCCGCGCTGGCGCGGCGCGCCCTGGATTTTGTCGTGACCAACCCCGGGCATTACCTGCGGTTGGAGGCGCGCCATGGTGCCACGCGCATCGCCACCCAGACTAGGGCCGAAAGCAACGACCCCGCGCACACCGTGGGTTCGGCCGTGGTGGTGCGCGCAGACGCGCCGTTACCGGCCACGCTGCAGGCCGTGCGCGGGCAGCGCGTGGCGGCGGTGGCCGAAGATGCGTTTGGCGGCTACCAGCTGGTGGCGCACGAATGGCTGCAAAGCGGCCTGGACGCCGAGGCGAGCGCGGTGCAGCGGGTGTTCACCGGCTTTCCGATGCAGCGCGTGGCCGACGCGGTACTGGCAGGCCGGGCCGATGCCGGCATCTTGCGCACCTGCGTGCTGGAACAGCTCGAACGCGCGGGCCGCGTGGCACCGGGCGCGCTGCTGGTGGTGGGTGCGCGGCCCGATGCGCCTGCCACCTGCCAGTCGTCCACACCAATGTACCCCGGCTGGGCCTTTGTCGCGCTGGCCAGCACGCCGCCCGAGCTGGGCCGCATCGTGCTGCTGGCCCTGCTGGCCCAGCCCGCCGATGCCCAGGGCAGCCGCTGGTCGGTGCCCGCCGACTACCAGCGAGTGCACGAGGTGCTGCGCGCGCTGCAGGTCGAGCCCTACGCATTTTTGCGCGAGACGCGCCCGCAGGCGCTGCTGGGCCGCTACTGGTATCTGCTGGCCGGCACGCTGGCGGTGCTGCTGCTGGGCGCGGCCTACATGCTGCATGTGGAACTGCTGGTCAAGCGCCGCACCGCCGAACTCACGCGCAGCCTGCGCGAGCGCGAGCGCCTGGCGCAGCAGATTGCGCAGGGCCAGGAGGCCATGGACCATCTCTCGCGCCTGTCCATCCTGGGCGAACTGTCGGCCACACTGGCGCACGAGCTCAGCCACCCGCTGGCCACCATTGCCAACTACGCCGCCACCGTGCGCCGGCGCGCCTCACGGGGCGACCTCACGCCCGACGCGCTGGCGCTGGCACTGCAGGACATCGCCCAGGAAACCGAGCGCGCCACGCGCGTGATCGGGGCCATACGCGCGCTGGCGCGCAAGCGGGTGCCGGTGCGTGCGCTCAGCGACCCGGTGGCGCTGGCCAACGAGGCCGTGGCGCTGTTTTGCGGCCTGCTCGGCCAGGCGCCGTCCATTCGCGTGGACTGTGCGCCCGATAGCGTGGGCCTGCGCGTGCCGGGCGACCCGCAGCAGATCCAGCAGGTGCTGCTGAACCTGCTCAAGAATGCGCTGGACGCCCACCGCGCCGCGGGCCGCGCCGACGCCCCCACCACCATCTACATCGAACGCCGGGCAGACCGCCTGGCCATCGCCGTGCAAGACCAAGGCGCGCCCCTGAGCGAGGCCGAGCGCGCACGGCTGTTCGAGCCCTTCTACACCACCCGCCCCGACGGCCTGGGCCTGGGCCTGTCCATCTGCCGCGGCATTGCGGAAACGCATGGCGGCGCGCTGCAGGCCCGCCCCGCCGATGCGACTGGCGGCCCCGGCATGGTGTTCGAGCTGCTGCTGCCGCTGGCACTGCCCACGGCCTCTGCGCTGCCGGCCCCCAAGGAAACCACGCCATGACTGCACCCGCTCCCGTCATCCATGTGGTCGATGACGACCCCGCCTTTTTGCGCTCCACCCTGTTCATGGTGGAGGGACTGGGCTTTGCGCCCCTGGGCTACGCGCAGGCGCAGCATTTTCTCGATGCCGACCCGGCGCCCGCGCCGCAGGGCTACTGTCTGCTGCTGGACATCCGCATGCCGCGCATGAGCGGGCTGGAACTGCAGCGGCGCCTGGCCGCCCTGGGGCGCGCATTTCCCATTGTGTTCATGACCGGTCACGGCGACATCGACCAGGCCGTGCAGGCCATGCGCGCAGGCGCCATTGATTTTTTGCAAAAGCCCTTTCGCGAGCAGGCGCTGCTCGATGCGCTGAACCATGCCGTGGCGGCGGGCCTGGCGGCGCAGCACCAGCAGGGGCTGCGCGCCGCCGCGCAGGAGCGGCTTGGGCGCCTGTCGCCGCGCGAGCGCGGCGTGGCGCGCCTGCTGGCACTGGGCCTGAGCAACAAGGAAGTGGCGCGGCAGCTGGCCATCAGCGATCACACCGTGCATGTGCACCGGCAGCGCATCACCGAAAAAACTGGCAGTGGCCACGCCGCCGACCTGGCACGCCTGATCCTGCGTGCGGACCCGGAGGGCCTGGAGGGCGGTTGAACCTAAAAACGGCAGTTGGATGCGCCCGCCGGTGCCGTGATCGGGGTGCCAGGCAAGGCTGAGCGCTGCGGCTCCAACAGCACCAGCGTGCTGTTGGACAGCGCGAAGAAGGCCTGTCTCCGACAGGCCTGCGCCCTGCA
>WOZN01000056.1 GCA_011620245.1 Acidovorax sp. | reverse complement strand
GCGGTGCTGGCAGGTGCATAGCGCTCTCACCCATAAGGTGAACGCCATCGAAGCCATCAAGCGTTGATTTCATGCGGCTTGGCAATGGAAGCAAAGCGGTCAACTGCCGTTTCTAGGTTGAACCGGGCGTGAACAGACCGCTACACCCACATGACTTACGCAAAACAGGTCCAGGCAAGCCACCTGCCACAAAGGCATGTACCCTTGTGGCAACCCTATTTGCGTAAGTCGTAACCCATTGAACGGGCCACAGCATGGCTGGGCGCCGCTTCCAGCGCCGTCACCACCGGGGCCTGGTGACAGCAAGCTGTCAGATCCGCCTGAAGACCAGCGTGCCGTTGGTGCCACCAAAGCCAAAGTTGTTTTTGACAGCCACGTTGATTGGCATGTCACGCGCCGTGTTGGCGCAAAAGTCCAGATCGCACTCGGGATCCTGGTTGAAGATATTGATAGTAGGCGGCACTTTCTGGTGGTGCAGCGCCAGCACGGTGAACACGCTCTCAATACCGCCAGCGCCACCGAGCAGGTGGCCGGTCATGGACTTGGTGGAGCTGACTACGGTCTTGTAGGCATGCGCACCCAGGGCCGCCTTGATGGCATTGGTCTCGTTGAGATCACCCAGCGGAGTGGACGTGCCATGGGCATTGAGATAGTCCACCTGGTCGGCGTTGATGCCCGCGTTGTGCATGGCATTGAGCATCGCCCGGCGGGGGCCATCCATGCTCGGAGCGGTCATGTGCCCGGCATCGGCACTCATGCCAAAGCCGGTCAGTTCGGCATAAATCTTGGCCCCGCGGGCCTTGGCGTGCTCGTACTCTTCGAGCACCATGATGCCGGCGCCCTCGCCCAGCACAAAGCCATCACGGTCTTTGTCCCAGGGGCGGGAAGCTGTCTGGGGATCATCGTTGCGCGTGGACAGTGCGCGCATGGCGGCAAAGCCACCCACGCCCAGCGGCGACACGGTGGACTCGGTGCCGCCCGCCACGGCCACATCGGCATCGCCGTATTCAATCATGCGACCGGCCTGGCCAATGCAGTGCAAGCCCGTGGTGCACGCGGTCACCACCGAAAGATTGGGCCCCTTGAAGCCAAATCGTATGGAAACATGCCCTGCCACCATGTTGATGATGGAAGCGGGCACGAAAAAGGGAGTGATACGCCGAGGACCTCGGGCGGTCAACTCGGCGTGGGTTTTCTCGATCAGCGGCAGGCCGCCAATACCGGAACCGATCACACAGGCAATGCGCGTTGCCAGCTCGTCGTGCAGCGCCTCGCCGGTGGGCAGGCCTGCGTCCTGCACCGCCTGGGCCGCCGCAGCGATGCCGAAATGGATGAACGTGTCCATGGCGCGCGCATCCTTGGCGCTGATGTACGACTCCAGGTCAAATCCCTTGACCTCGCCTGCAATCCTGCAGGAAAAGTTCGACGTATCAAACTTGGTGATGAGATCAATGCCGGACTTACCGGCCAGGACATTGGCCCAGGAATCCGCCACCGTGTTACCCACGGGACTGACACACCCCAGGCCGGTCACGACAACGCGACGACGGCTCATGCGTAAAAACCTTCTGCTGATCGCTCAAGTCAGGCGCTGGAGGCGCCCGCTCAGGCTTTCTGGTGGGTGTTGGCGTAGTCGATGGCGTTTTGCACCGTCGTGATCTTCTCGGCGTCTTCATCAGGAATTTCGATGCCGAATTCGTCTTCGAGTGCCATCACGAGTTCGACGGTATCCAGCGAATCGGCGCCGAGGTCGGCTACAAAGGCTTTTTCGTTGGTGACCTGGGACTCTTCAACGCCGAGTTGTTCGGCAATGATTTTTTTGACGCGTGCTTCGATATCGCTCATGGTTTCCCTCTGGGGGTTGTGAATGAATCCGCGATTCTAGCCGCTTGAGGGAAGCCCCAAGCCAACCCGTCGCACGGATGAACCGACGTCAAGGATGGCCTGCATGACTCCCTGCGGTCTGTGGCAGCGCGGCCTCGGATGATCCGCTGCGTTGCTTTTCTTGCCAATAGCCGGCTATTGGCTGCAAAAAGACGCCTTGTGGCCCATCCCGATCCGCATTACCACCGACGCGCGGGGGTTATGCAGGTCATCCTTAGGGATGCGGAAATTGCCAATGTCCCGTTTATGGCGAGCGCTGGCGGGATGCAGTGCTAGGCGCTGCGAGTGCCGTGTGGCTATGCCACACAAGCGAGTAGCAACGACGCAATGCGCCCGCCAGTGCCGCCAGAAATGGGATATTTGGCATTTCTGCATCCCTTAACTCTCAACAATTACATGTACATGCCGCCATTGACGTGCAATTCCTGCCCCGTCACATAGCCTGCCTCGCGCGATGCCAGGTAAGCCACCGCATGGGCAATGTCGGCAGGCTTGCCCAGATGGCCCAGGGCAATCTGCGATTGCAAGGCCTTTTGCTGCTCTTCGGGCAGGTTGGCCGTCATGTCGGTTTCAATGAATCCCGGTGCCACGCAATTGACCGTGATGCCGCGGCTGCCCAGCTCGCGGGCCAGCGCACGCGTCATGCCGGCCACACCCGCCTTGGCCGCCGCATAGTTGGCCTGCCCCGGATTTCCCGATGCGCCCACCACGCTTGTGATGCTGATGATGCGTCCGAAGCGCTGCTTCATCATGGGACGAATCGCCGCACGGCTCACGCGGAAAACCGCCTTGAGATTCGTGTCCAGCACGGCATCCCAGTCCTCGTCCTTCATGCGCATGGCCAGCGTGTCGCGCGTGATGCCGGCATTGTTCACGAGCACATGCAAACCACCCTGCTGCTTGACGATGGAATCGAGGAGCGCCTCGATGGCCGCGCCATCATTGACGTTCAGGTTGGCGCCCCGGCAGCCCGGGTAGGCCGACAGGGCCTGACTGATGCGCTCGGCGCCTTCATCGGTGGTGGCTGTACCCACCACCTGGTAGCCCCGCACGGCAAGTTCCATTGCAATTGCCGCGCCAATACCGCGCGATGCGCCGGTGACCAGCGCTACCTGCGCTCCAGATACAGATTGCGTCATGCCAACAACTCCTGGGTTTCGGCCAATGTGGCCGGATCAAACAGTGCTGCGCCAACCAGTTCGGGGTCGATGCGCCGGGTCAGGCCCGTCAGCACCTTGCCGGGGCCGCATTCAATGAGATGGGTGATGCCGCGCGCCTTGAGCGCCTGCACGCATTCCACCCAGCGTACGGGGCCAAAGGCCTGGCGGTACAGCGCGTCGCGAATGGCGTCAGCATCCTGTTGCACGGCCACGTCCACATTGTTGAGCACCGGAATCTGCGGCGCGCTCAGCGCCATATCGGCCAGCGCCACGCGCAGTTTCTCGGCCGCAGGCTTCATCAGGCTGGAATGGAACGGCGCCGACACGGGCAGCAGCAGCGCACGCTTGGCACCCGCCGCCTTGAGCAACTCGCAGGCCTTGTCCACGCCCGCCTTGGTGCCGGCGATCACGGTCTGGACCGGGTCGTTGAAATTTACGGCTTCGACCAATTCGGCCGAGCCCGCGCCAAAGGAGGCCACCGCCTCGGCACAGCCAGCGATGACCCGCGAGGCCTCCATGCCCAAAATGGCCGCCATGGCCCCCGTGCCCACCGGCACGGCCTCCTGCATGGCCGCGGCACGCAGGCGCACCAGCGGCGCCGCCTGCGCCAGCGTCAGCACACCCGCGGCCACCAGCGCCGAATACTCGCCCAGCGAATGCCCGGCCACGGCCTGCGGCAAGGCGCCACCTTCGGCGCGCCAGACGCGCCACACGGCAACACCGGCCACCAGCATGACCGGCTGGGTGTTGGTGGTCAGGGCCAGCGCCTCCCTGGGGCCTTCCTTGATCAGCCGGGCCATGTCCTCGCCAAGAGCTTCCGAGGCCTCCTGCAGGGTCTGGGCCACGACCGGGTGATCGCCCCAGGCGTCGAGCATGCCCACGGATTGAGAACCCTGCCCCGGAAAGACAAATGCAAAGGATTTCATAAAACCAGGTATTGATAAGAAATATGCTCCTGGCGCTTATTCAGCAAGCGCTAACAGCTATAATTTCAGGAGCACTGCACCCCAGGTGAAGCCACCTCCCACACCTTCAAGCAGCAGGGTTTCGCCCTTCTTGACCTGGCCCGAGCGCACTGCATGGTCCAGCGCCAGCGGAATGGAGGCCGCAGAGGTATTGCCGTGCTCGTCCACCGTCACCACCACCTTGTCCATGGACAGTTTCAGCTTTCTGGCCGTGCTCTGCATGATGCGGATGTTGGCCTGGTGCGGAATCAGCCAGTCGATGTCGGCATCGGTCAGGTTGGCCTTGGCGAGCGTGGCGCGGGCCGCTTTGTCGAGCACGCCGACCGCCAGCTTGAACACGGCCTGGCCATCCATCTTGAGCAAGGGATCGCCCAGCACCTCGCCGCCCGAGACGCTGCCCGGCACACACAGAATATCGACATACCGGCCGTCGGCATGCAGGTCGCTGGCGAGAATGCCAGGCGTGTCCGACGCCTCCAGCACCACCGCGCCCGCCCCATCGCCGAACAACACACAGGTGGTGCGGTCCTTGAAGTCCAGAATGCGGCTGAAGACCTCGGCCCCCACCACCAGCGCACGCCTGACGGCCCCAGTCTGGATCATGGCATCTGCCACCGTAAGGGCATAGATGAAACCGCTGCACACGGCCTGTATGTCAAAAGCGGGACAACCATTGGCACCCAGCTTGTTTTGCAATATGCAGGCCGCCGAAGGGAACACCATGTCCGGCGTGGAAGTGGCCACGATGATCAGATCGATGTCCTGCGGCTGGCAGCCGGCGGCATCCAGCGCCTTGCGGGCGGCCTCCAGACCCAGGTCGCTGCAATTCACATCCGGCGCAGCGAAATGGCGCGCCCGGATTCCGGTGCGCTCGACGATCCATTGATCGGAGGTTTCGATACCGCTCTGCGCCAGTTCGGCCACCAGATCGGCGTTGGTCACCCGGCGCGGTGGCAGATAGCTGCCAGTGCCGGTAATGCGGGAATAGCGTTTCATCAATTGGTTGTCGCCGCAGCACCGGACGCTGGCTGGGCATTGACAGGCGCCAGCAGAGGCGCTGCATGTGCAATCCGGGTCCGGACACGGTCGAGCAGGTTGTTGCGGGCTGCATCATACGCCCGGTTCAAGGCCTGCTCGAAAGCCATCGCATCGGCCGATCCGTGGCTCTTGAACACCAGACCCCGCAGGCCCAGCAACGCCGCGCCGTTGTAGCGCCGGTAGTCCATGCGATTCATAAGCGCTTTGAGAACAGGATAGGCGACGATAGCGGCAGCTTTTGTCAGGATATTGCGCGAAAACTCCTGTTTGAGCCCTCCCACCACCATGGACGCCACGCCTTCGCTGGCCTTCAATGCCACATTGCCCACGAAGCCGTCACATACCACGATGTCCACGGTTCCCTTGAAGATGTCATTGCCTTCCACATTGCCGTAAAAATTCAGATCGCCAGAATTGGCAGCCGATCGCAGCAATTCACCTGCTTTTTTGATAACTTCACTGCCCTTGATGATTTCTTCGCCAATGTTGAGCAGACCCACGGTTGGCTCCTCGACACCTTTCAGCACCGACACCAGCGCAGAGCCCATGACAGCAAATTGCAACAGATGTTCGGCCGAGCAGTCCACATTGGCCCCCAGATCGAGCACCGTGGTGGCGCCGCCCTGGGCGTTGGGCATCTGGGTGGCAATGGCCGGACGGTCAATGCCATCGAGCGTCTTGAGGATGTAGCGGGCAATGGCCATCAAGGCACCCGTATTGCCGGCGGAAACCGCTGCGGCCGCCGTGCCGTCCTTGACCTGCTGGATGGCAACGCGCATGGACGAGTCCTTCTTGCGGCGCAGGGCAATCTCCACGGGATCATCCATGGCGACCACTTCGGTGGCCGGCACCACGGTGGCGCGCTCGTGCGAGAAGGATTGCAGACTGTCCTTCAGCCCGACCAGCAGCAGATGGGCATCGGGATGATTGTCAAGGAACTGACGGCACGCCGCGAGCGTGACGCGGGGGCCGTGGTCGCCCCCCATGCAGTCAACAGCCAGTGTGATCATGGGCGACTTGTCCGGCCAGCAATGCGGGCCGAAAGATGAATGCAAGGGTAAAAACAAAGGCCCGCGCTACAAATACAGTAGCAACGGGCCTTTTGGAGGGGGCTAAAGTCAGGCTTCAGACTTGTTTTTCAGCACCTGGCGGCCACGGTAGAAGCCGTTGGGGCTGATGTGGTGGCGCAGATGCGTTTCGCCGGTGGTGGGCTCCACGGCAATGCCCGGCACGTTCAGGGCATTGTGCGAGCGGTGCATGCCGCGCTTGGAAGGGGACTTTTTGTTTTGCTGAACGGCCATGATGGCTCCTGGTCTTGAATAGGGTTGGTAAAAACGCGATCAGCCCATTAAAGACACGAGGGGATTCGCGTGAAGCCTTCAATTATATCCCAAACGCCAGTTACTGTCCCTTTTCTTCTTTGCGCAGGCTGGCCAGCGCAGCAAAGGGGTTGGGCTTTTCCGCACTGGCGGCCTCAAAATCGTCGTCGCTGGAGGCCAGCGGCACGGCCGTGGGGCATTCATCGTGGCGCGGCACCACGGGCAGAGCCATCAGCAGCTCATCCTCGATCAGTTCGCGCAGATCGAACTCGCGGCTCAGTGCCAGCAAGTCTTCCTCGCTGTCATCGTCCAGCGCCTCGGCCGTGGCTTCATCGGTCACGAAGCGGAACGAGCGCTCCACGGCCAACGGCACATCCACCGGCGCCAGGCAGCGCTGGCAGTCCATGGGAAAGGTGGCCTGCGCTTGCAAATGCAGCCACACCTGCCCGATTCCGCCCAGCGCAGTGCGTATTTCACCCGTGGCCGTCCAGTCCACCCGCAGATCCGGATGCAGGCTCTTGGCCTCCTGGGACAGCCGCTCGTATTTCAGCAGCGAGTCATGCCCGGACAGGTGCCCGCCCGCCTGCGCGAAAGCCTTGACATCGAGCCGGTCGGGAGAGAATTCCTTGGTCATGGCGGCAGTGTAAGAGAATCGGCCGATGCTTCAATCCCCCCCACCGCAACGCCCACTGGTATTGGGCTCGACTTCGCGCTACCGCTGCGAACTGCTGTCGCGGCTGAACCTGCCTTTCGAGGCGGCAGCCCCCCATATCGACGAAACCCCGCTGACCGGGGAAGCGCCCCGCGCCCTGGCCATGCGCCTGGCCCTGGCCAAGGCCCACGCCGTGGCCCGCCAGCACCCGCTGGCGGTGGTGATCGGTTCGGACCAGGTGGCCGACCTGGGCGGCCAGCCGCTCGGCAAGCCGGGCACGCATGAGCGCGCGGTGGCCCAGTTGCGCCAGATGCGCGGCCAGACCGTGATCTTCCAGACAGCGGTGGCCGTGGTCTGTGCGGCCACCGGGTTCGAGCAGGTGGACCTGGCCCCTGTGGAGGTGAGGTTCCGCGAGCTGTCCGACGATGAAATCGAGCGCTACCTGCGCGCCGAAGTGCCCTATGACTGTGCCGGCAGCGCCAAAAGCGAAGGCTTGGGCATTGCATTGCTCGACGCCATCAACAGCGACGACCCCACCGCCCTGATCGGCCTGCCGCTGATACGCACCTGCCGCATGCTGCGCGCCGCCGGAATGGTCTTGCCATGAGCACACGCCGCACGCCCCCGCAGGACGCGCCCGGCGACACCGCCACCAACGGCACGCTGTACCTGGTGCCCGCGCCGCTCGACTTCGGCTGCGACACCCAGGTGCCGTTACAGGACGTCCTGCCCGACGGCACCCTGAAAACGGCCGCCCGCCTGTCGCACTGGATCTGCGAGAACGCCAAGAGCACGCGCGCCTACCTCAAGCGCATCGA
>WOZN01000072.1 GCA_011620245.1 Acidovorax sp. | reverse complement strand
CCGCGTTCGTCCCGGTGGCACCGTCAAGCGCGGTCAAGCCTTCAAGCGTCACATCTTGACCAAGAAGACCACCAAGAACAAGCGCCACCTGCGTGGTGCGGTTGCTGTGCACGAGACCAACATGGGCTCTATTGCACAAATGCTGCCCAACGCTGGCCTTTAATAACTGACGAACAAGGAGTACATACATGCCTCGCGTCAAACGTGGTGTAACGGCCCGTGCCCGTCACAAGAAAGTTCTCGCCCTCGCCAAGGGTTTCCGTGGTCGCCGCGGTAACGTCTTCCGTATCGCCAAACAGGCGGTAATGAAGGCGGGGCAATATGCCTACCGTGACCGCCGCACCAAGAAGCGCGTGTTCCGCCAGTTGTGGATCGCCCGTATCAATGCCGCTTCCCGTGAACTGGGCCTGACCTACAGCCAGTTCACCAACGGCCTGAAGAAGGCGTCCATCGAGATCGACCGCAAGATGCTGGCCGACCTCGCAGTGCACGACAAGGCTGCCTTTGGCAGCATCGTGGAGCAAGTCAAGGCCAGGCTGGCTGCTTGAGTTCACGATGAGCAGCTATCGTTATGATAGCTGCTAGCGCAATAACAGCAAGGGCTAGGGCTTGAAAAGGCGCTAGCCCTTGTTCATTTTCAAGAGTCGATATGAACGAGTTGGATTCCCTGGTCGAGAGCGCGGTGCAACTGTTTGCCCAAAGCGCCAGTCCTGCCGAGCTGGAAAACGCCAAGGCGCAGTTTCTGGGCAAGTCGGGTCGCGTGACCGAGCTCATGAAGGGCATGGCGCAGCTTTCCGTCGAGGAAAAAAAGTCTTGTGGCGCCGCCATCAACATGGCCAAGCAGGCCATCGAGGCGGCTCTCACTGCGCGCCGCCAGGCGCTGGCCGATGCCGAACTGCAGGTGCAGCTCAAGGCCGAGGCGCTGGACGTGAGCCTGCCGGGGCGCCAGCGCGGGCAGGGCGGGCTGCACCCCGTGTCGCTCACGCTCGAACGCATCGAGGGCATCTTCGGCTCCATGGGTTTTGACGTGGCCGAAGGTCCCGAGATCGAGACCGACTGGTTCAACTTCACCGCGCTGAATACGCCCGAGGACCACCCCGCGCGCTCCATGCACGACACGTTTTACGTCGAGGGCGGCACTGCTGCCGCCCCCAATCTGCTGCGCACGCACACCAGCCCCATGCAGATCCGCCACGCGGTGCAGCATGTGAAAAAGCACCGTGCGGCTTTGGATGCAGGCCAGTCCATGCCCGAGATTCGCGTCATCGCACCGGGCCGCACCTACCGGGTGGACAGCGATGCCACGCATTCGCCCATGTTCCACCAATGCGAAGGCCTGTGGATCGGCGAGAACGTGAGCTTCAAGGATCTGAAGGTCGTATTCACGGACTTTTGCCGCACCTTTTTTGAAAGCGATGACCTGGTGCTGCGCTTTCGCCCCAGCTTTTTCCCGTTCACCGAGCCCAGCGCCGAGATCGACATCCAGTTCCAGACCGGACCGCTCGCGGGCCGCTGGCTGGAGGTGGCCGGCTCGGGCCAGGTGCACCCGAATGTGGTGCGCAACATGGGGCTCGACCCCGAGAAGTACATCGGCTTCGCCTTCGGCATGGGGCCGGACCGGCTGACCATGCTGCGCTATGGCGTGAATGACCTGCGCCTGTTCTTCGACGGCGACATCCGTTTCCTGTCGCAGTTCCAGTAAAGCCAGCAAAAAAGTGAGCTGCCAGCGCTTGATTTCATTGGGTTTCAAGGTCTTTTTATATTGAAATCCAGATTTGACAAGCGCTAGCAGCTCTCTTTTCAAGAGCAAACGCCAAAGAATCCCTTCACACTATGCAATTCCCCGAGTCCTGGTTGCGCGAATTCTGCAACCCCCCGCTGACCACCCAAGAACTGGCCGATACCCTGACCATGGCGGGCCTGGAGGTCGAAGAGCTGCGGCCCGTGGCGCCGCCGTTCACGAAGATCGTCGTGGGCGAAATCAAGGAGGCCGTGCAGCACCCCGACGCCGACCGCCTGCGTGTGTGCCAGGTGGATGTCGGGCAGGGCGCCTTGCTCAATATCGTGTGCGGCGCGCCCAATGCCCGCGTGGGCATCAAGGTGCCTTGCGCGCTGGTGGGGGCCGAGCTGCCGCCGGGTGACGATGGCAAGCCCTTGCTCATCAAGGTCGGCAAGCTGCGCGGCGTGGAGAGCCAGGGCATGCTGTGCTCGGCGCGCGAACTCAAGCTGTCGGAAGACCATGGCGGCCTGCTGGAGCTGGACGCCTCTGCGCCCGTGGGCCAGGACATCCGCGTGCACCTGAACCTGGACGACACTCTGTTCACGTTGAAGCTCACGCCCAATCTGGCGCATTGCCTGAGCGTCTATGGCATCGCGCGTGAGGTATCTGCACTGACGGGCGCACCGCTGCAGCAGCCGTCGTTCCCTGCCGTGAAAGCCGCGCTGCCCGACATGCTGCCCGTGAAGGTCAGCGCGCCCGACCTGTGTGGCCGCTTCTCGGGCCGCATCGTGCGCAACGTGAACACGCGCGCTACCACCCCGCAGTGGATGCTGGACCGCCTGGCACGCTGCGGCCAGCGTGGCGTGTCGCCGCTGGTGGATATTTCGAACTATGTGATGTTCGAGCTGGGACGCCCTTCGCATATCTTCGATCTGGACAAGATCCACGGCGGCCTGGACGTGCGCTGGGGCCGGGCGGGCGAACAGCTCAAGTTGCTCAACGGCAACACCATCACCGTCGATGAGAAGGTGGGCGTGATCGCCGATGGGCATCAGGTCGAATCGCTGGCCGGCATCATGGGTGGCGATGCCACGGCCGTGTCTCATGAAACCAGGCATATCTACATCGAGGCCGCATTCTGGTGGCCCAAGGCCGTCGCGGGGCGCTCGCGCCGCTACAACTTCTCGACCGATGCGGGCCACCGCTTCGAGCGCGGCGTGGACCCGGGCCTGACCGTGGAGCATATCGAGCACATCACCCAACTGGTCATCGACATCTGCGGTACGCCCGAGACGGCCTGCGGCCCGATGGACGACCAGTCCGTGAACCTGCCCGCGCCGCAGCCCGTCACGCTGCGCGTGGCACGCGCCGCCAAGGTCATCGGCATGCCGCTCACGCAAGCGCAATGCGCGGGCGCCCTGCAGCGCCTGGGATTGTCCGTGAAAGAAGGCGAAGGGGGCGAAGGGGGCGAAGGCACGCTCACCGTGACGCCGCCAACATACCGCTTCGACCTCACGATCGAGGAAGACCTGATCGAGGAAGTGGCGCGGATGGTGGGCTACAACAACCTGCCCACCACGCCGCCGCTGGCGCCCATCACCCCTAAGCTCGCCGCCGAGGCCACGCGCAGCCCGTTCGCGGTGCGCCGCCAGCTCGCGGGCCTGGGCTACCAGGAGACGATCAACTTCAGCTTCGTGGAAGAGCGCTGGGAGCATGGGCTGGCGGCCAACCCGCAGCCCATCAGGCTGCTCAACCCGATTGCCAGCCAGATGAGCGTGATGCGCTCTACCCTGCTGGGTTCTCTGCTGCAAGTTTTGAAGTTCAACCTGGACCGCAAGGCCGAGCGCGTGCGCGTGTTCGAGCTGGGCCGCGTGTTCCTGCGCGATGCGAGCGTGAAGAACACCGATACCACCGTGGAGGGCTTCCACCAGCCCATGCGCGTGGCCGGGCTGGCCTATGGCCCGAACGATATGCTGCAATGGGGCCGCAAGGAGCAGGCCATCGACTTCTTCGATGTGAAGGGCGATGTGGAGGCGTTGCTGGCCCCCATGCAGGCCACCTTCGAGGCAGCCACTCACCCCGCCATGCACCCCGGGCGCTGCGCACGCGTGCGGATGAAGGGGTGCGCCATCGGCTTCGTGGGCGAGCTGCATCCGCAGTGGCGCCAGTCATGGGAGCTGCCGCAGGCGCCGGTGATGTTCGAGCTGGAACTCGACGCCGTGCTGCAGCGCGTGGTGCCGCAGTTCAAGCCCGTGGCCAGGCACCAGCCGGTGGAGCGTGACCTGGCCGTGGTGGTGGCCGAGCGCGTGACATACGCCGAGGTGATGGATGCCATCACCTCGGCCTTGCCCGGCACCATGCTGCGTTCTGCCGTGCTGTTCGATGTGTACCGACCCAGGCCCTTGCGCGCTGGCGAGGTGGCCCCCGCAGGCGGGCTGGCTGTTGGCGAGAAAAGCCTGGCGGTGCGCCTGACGCTGGGGCGCGACGAGGCAACGCTGACGGAAGCCGAAATCGAAACTGCCGTACAGGCTGTCGTGGCCCAACTGGCCGCCCGCACCGGTGGACGGCTGCGTGTTGGATGAAGAAACGGGAGCGCCGACATGATTGAATTTGCGGTAGAAAGTATCGAAACGCCTGCGCTGACCAAGGCGCAACTGGCCGATCTCCTGTTCGATCAGATCGGGTTGAACAAGCGCGAGTCCAAGGACATGATCGATGCGTTCTTCGACCTGATCTCGCAGAGCCTGGTGGAGGGCAAGGACGTCAAGCTATCGGGTTTTGGAAATTTCCAGATCCGCACCAAGGCGCCGCGACCGGGCCGCAACCCGCGCACGGGTGAAGCCATCCCCATCCAGGCGCGCCGGGTGGTGACGTTCCATGCCAGCAGCAAGCTCAAGGAGCAGATCCAGTCCGCCGCTTCTGCTCCTGCATGAAATTTGCCCCCATTTTGCTGGTCGAAATGTGGCTTCGGTGTGGCGTCCTGGGGCCGTCTGCTGTACGCTAATCAACTTGTCGTCCGAACCAGCACCCATGGGTACCCAGCTTCCTTCCATCCCCGCCAAGCGGTATTTCACGATTGGTGAAGTTGCGCAGTTGTGTGGCGTCAAGCCACATGTCCTGCGTTATTGGGAGCAGGAATTCACCCAGTTGCGCCCCATGAAACGGCGGGGCAATCGCCGCTATTACCAGCACCACGAGGTGCTCATGATCCGGCGTATTCGCGACCTGCTGTACGACCAGGGCTTCACCATCAGCGGGGCGCGCAACCGTTTGCAGGATCTGCTGCCAGCGGCACAGGCTGAAGCGCTCCCGGAAATGTGGGCGTCGGAACCGGTGTCCGTGCCTGCGCAGGGCGACAACGCGCAGGGTGACAACGCGCAGGGTGACAACGCGCAGGGCGCCAGCGGCGATGCTGCTGGTGCGTTGCTCAACAGCAATGCGGTGCGTCAGGAATTATTTGAAATCCGTGCGCTGCTTTCTCTGAACTGAGAACTTTTCTGTATATAATTTAAGTCTTGTCGGCGTGTAGCGCAGCCTGGTAGCGCACTTGCATGGGGTGCAAGGGGTCGCGAGTTCGAATCCCGCCACGCCGACCATTGACAGCAAAAGCCCAGAGCCGAAAGGTTCTGGGCTTTTTTGCCATGTGCGTCCAGTGTCATCTGGTCTGACATCTTGTCTGGCCCTGTCCCCCATCCCCCCATCCCCCCCATACCGGAAATCTCATGATCAGTGGACTCATTGCAGGAAAGCTTTTTGGGCCGGCAGAACTGCGCACGGACAAGGCCGGCAAGCCCTTTGTTGTCGCCAAGGTGCTGGCCACCAGTGGCGATGGCGAAACGCTGATCGTGAATGTGATCGGTTTTGAGCCCGCCGTGTGCTCGGCTCTGCAGGCGCTGGGAGAGGGCGAACCCATTGCCTTGGCCGGGGGCCTTACGCCACGGGTCTGGACGGACAGGCAGGGCAACACCCGGCCCGCGCTGGACATGGTGGCGCACCGTGTGCTGACCGCCTACGACGCCAGCGACACCCACCCGTGATCGCCCGGAGATGCCTGAAGATGCCTGAAGATGCCAGGCCCCACCCGCCAACATGGCGTCGGCGGGCTGACATTCAGACTCGCTCAGGCCGAGAGGGCCTGCAGCAACTCGGTCTCGATCTCGATCTGCCTGGCGTTGTTTTGCAACTCGGGGCCTTGGATCAGGAAGGTGTCTTCGACACGTTCTCCCAGCGTGCTCACCTTGGCCAGTTGCACGCTGAGCTGGTGGCGCGCCAGGATGCGGGCCACCAGATAGAGCAAACCGGCGCGGTCACTCGCCGAGATGGCCAGCAGCCAGCGCTGGGCTTTCTCGTCCGGGCGCAGCGTCACGCGTGGCGCCACCGGAAAGCTCTTGACGCGGCGTGACACGCGTTTGGCGGCCGGGTCGGGCAGCGGCCCTCCGGTTTCGATGGCGCGCATGAGGTCGTTTTCGACCATGTACGTGAGTTCCCGGTAATGGCCGGGCAGGGCCGAGGCCACAACCTGGAAGGTGTCGAGCGCGTGGCCGTCGTTGGTCGTGTGCACGCGCGCATCCAGAATGCTGAAGCCGGCACGGTCGAAGTAACCGCAGATGCGGGCAAACAGGTCTGCCTGGTCGGGTGCGTAAACCATCACCTGCAATCCATCGCCCGCGAGCGACTGGCGCGCGCGCACCACCGGGTGGGCGGCACCCACATGGCGAGAAAGGTGGCGTGTGTGCCAGGCAATGTCGGCAGCCTCGTGGCGCATGAAATAGCTCACATCGAGCGTGGCCCACAGTGCCTTGTGGGCCTCGAAGGGCAGGGCGTTGAGTGCCAGCAGCACCAGCGCCTCGCGTTTGCGGGCCTCGATTTCGGCGGCTGCGTCGGGGGCCCGGCCGCCCAGCGTGCGCAGGGTGGCGCGGTACAGGTCTTCCAGCAGCTTGCCTTTCCAGGCATTCCAGACCTTGGGGCTGGTGCCGCGGATATCGGCCACCGTGAGCAGGTACAGCGCCGTCAGGTAGCGCTCGTTGCCGACGCGGCGCGCAAAGGCTGCAATCACGTCGGGATCGCTCAGGTCTTCCTTCTGGGCGATGCGGCTCATGCCCAGGTGCTCGCTGACCAGGAACTCGATGAGTTTGGCGTCCTCCCGGTCCACGCCATGGTGGCGGCAAAAGCGCCGCACTTCCATGGCACCAATTTGCGAATGGTCGCCGCCGCGGCCCTTGCCGATGTCGTGGAACAGTGCGGCGACATAGAGGATCCACGGCTTGTCCCAGCCGGCGGCGAGCTGCGAACAAAACGGGTATTCATGCGCATGTTCGGCCATGAAGAAGCGGCGCATGTTGCGCAGCACCATGAGGATATGCTGGTCCACGGTGTAGACGTGGAACAGGTCGTGCTGCATTTGCCCCACGATGCCGCGAAACGCCCACAGGTAGCGCCCCAGCACCGAGGTCTGGTTCATGAGCCGCATGGCCTGCGTGATGCCCGAGGGCTGCTGCAGGATGCGCATGAAGGTGGCGCGGTTGACCGGGTCGCGCCGGAAGGCGCCATCCATCACGCTGCGTGCGCTGTACAACGCACGCAGGGTGCGTGCTGAAAGATCCTTGAGCCCGACGGTGGTCTGGTAGAGCAAAAAGGTCTCCAGGATCGCATGGGGATCGCGTATGTACAGGTCGTCACTGGCCACTTCGATGAGTCCGGCTTTTTCAAAGAAGCGCGCGTTGATGCGGCGCGGCTCGTGGGTCGAGGGGTTCAGGCGCTCTTCGATGTTGAGCAGCAGGATCTGGCTGAGCTGCGACACCGCCTTGGCCGCCCAGTAATAGCGGCGCATCAGGGTTTCGCTGGCGCGCATGGGCAGGCGCGTACCATCGGGCGCCTGAGAGCGGTAGCCAAACGATTCGGCCACGGCCGTCTGCAGGTCGAACACCAGCCGGTCCTCACGGCGCCCGGCAATGGCATGCAGGCGTGCCCGCACCAGGCACAGCAGGGCCTCGTTGCGCTCGATCTGGCGCACTTCGAACGCCGTGGCCAGGCCGCTGGCTGCCAGCTCTTTCCAGTTGCGGCCCAGGCCGGCGGCGCGTGCCACCCACAAAATCATCTGCAGGTCGCGCAGGCCCCCGGGCGA
>WOZN01000332.1 GCA_011620245.1 Acidovorax sp. | reverse complement strand
ATCCCGCCAGCGCTCGCCATAAACGGGACATTGGCAATTTCCGCATCCCTAAGAGCATGTTCACGATCCAAGACACAAGCCGACGCCGGGTGTTGGCCGTACAGGCAGCCTTGCCGAGGGGGGACCGAAAATAAGGATAAAAAATGCCTGTAGCGCTTAATGGGTAAGCGCTATAAGCTCCTGTTTTGATAGTAAAAGCCTGCGCCAGGCGCAGGCCTTGCGCCGGTGTTCAGGCAGCCTGGTGGCGGGGTGCGGTCGCCTTGCTGCCGCGCCATTGCGCCATCAGGCCGTCCCATTTCGGGCGTGCCGCCTTCAGGTGGCGCTCCTTCACATGGCCGTAGCCGCGGATCTCCTCGGGGATGCGGGCGATCTCCACGGCCAGGGCCAGGTTGCCGGCGTTCAGGCCCTGCAGCAGCTCCTCGACGCAGGCGCGGTATTCCACGATCAGCGCGCGCTCCATGCGGCGCTCCCCGGTCCTGCCGAAGATGTCCAGCGCCGTGCCGCGCAGGCCTTTCATTCTGGCCAGCAGGCCGAAGGCGCTGCGCATCCAGGGGCCGAAGGGCTGCTTGACGAGTTCGCCCCGGTCGTTCTTTTTGGCCGTCAGGGGCGGCGCCAGGTGGTGTACCAGCTTGTAGTCGCCTTCGAACATGGTGGCGATCTGGTCCGTGAATGCCTTGCCGGTATGCAGCCGGGCCACCTCGTACTCGTCCTTGTAGGCCATGAGCTTGAAGAGGTAGCGCGCCACGGCTTCGGACAGGCGGGTGCTGGTGCCCAGTTTCGCCTCGGCCGCCTTCACCTTTTCGACAAACGCCTGGTAGTCGGCGGCGTAGGCGGCGTTCTGGTAGCCCGTGAGGAACTCGATGCGCTTGCCCACGATTTCGGCGAGGGACGGCTTCTTGACGAACTGGATCACCTGCGCGGCGGCAAACAGCGCCTGCACAGCCGCCAGGTCGTGCGCGCAGCGGCGGCCCCATTCAAACGCGGCCTGGTTGTTGTCCACCTGCACGCCGTTCAATTCCATGGCGCGCATCAGCGAGGCGTGGGACAGGGGCACGCGGCCCTTTTGCCAGGCGTAGCCCAGCATCAGCGGGTTGGTGTAGATGCTGTCGCCCAGCAGTTGCACGGCTACCTGTTCCGCGTCGAAGCTGCCCACAGCGCCAGCGCCCACGGCCGTGGCGATGGCGCTGCCGCATTGGGCTGCGGGGAACTGCCAGTCGGGGTTGGTCACGAACGCGGCCGTGGGCGTGCCATGCGAGTTCAGCGCCACGAAGGTGCGGCCCGGCTGCATCACGGCCAGCGTGTATTTGTGGGCGGCCACGATGGCGTCGCAGCCGATCACCAGGTCGGCCTTGGCGGTATCGACCTTGGTGGTGTAGATGGCGCCTTGCCGGTTGGCGATCTGGATATGGCTCCAGGCCGCGCCGCCCTTTTGTGCCAGGCCGCCCGCATCCTGCGTGACCACGCCCTTGCCTTCCAGGTGCGCTGCCATGCCCAGCAGCGAGCCGATGGTGATCACCCCCGTTCCGCCCACGCCACCCACCACGATGCCCCAGGCCGTTTCGGCCACGGGCAGCACGGGCTCGGGGATGGCGGGCAGGCTGGAGAGGTCGCCTTTTTTCTCCTTTTTGGACTTTTTGAGCTGGCCGCCCTCGACGGTGACGAAGCTCGGGCAAAAGCCCTTCAGGCACGAATAGTCCTTGTTGCAGGTGCTCTGGTTGATGCGGCGCTTGCGGCCGAACGCGGTCTCCACCGGCTCCACCGACAGGCAGTTCGATTGCACCGAGCAGTCGCCGCAACCCTCGCAGACCAGCTCGTTGATGACCACGGTCTTGGCCGGCGTGGCCAGCGTGCCGCGCTTCCTGCGGCGGCGCTTTTCGGTGGCGCAGGTCTGGTCGTAGATGATGGCCGTGCAGCCGGCAATTTCGCGCAGCTCGCGCTGGATGCGGTCCAGCGCGTCGCGGTGGAACACCTCGACGCCGGGCGGCAGGTCGTTGATCAGCTCATGGTGCCTGGCGCGCGCGGGGTTGGCATCCAGCTGGTGCGTGCGGCCGTGGTATTTCCCGGGCTCGTCGGTGACCACGACCAGTCGGGCCACGCCTTCGGCCCGCAGGCTGTGCGCGATCTGCGCCACCGAATGGCCTTCTGGCCGCTCGCCCACCTGCTGGCCGCCGGTCATGGCCACGGCGTCGTTGTAGAGAATCTTGTAGGTGATGTTCGCGCCCGAGGCGATGCTCTGGCGGATCGCCAGCAGCCCGCTGTGAAAGTAGGTGCCGTCGCCCAGGTTGGCAAACACATGCCTGTCCTTGCTGAACGGCGCCTGGCCGACCCAGGTCACGCCCTCGCCGCCCATCTGGGTGAAGGTGCTGGTGTTGCGGTCGGGCATCCAGGTGGTCATGTAGTGGCAGCCGATGCCGGCCACTGCGCGCGAGCCCTCGGGCACGCGGGTGCTGGTGTTGTGCGGGCAGCCGCTGCAGAACCAGGGCACGCGCTCTCCGGTGTCCACCTTCAGCTCGGTCAAGGCGCGTTCGCTGGCCTCGATGATGGCGATGTGCGCATCCATGCGCGCAATGATGTCGCCGGGCACGCCCAGCTTTTTGAGGCGCTTGGCAATCGCCTTGGCGATGATGGCGGGAGTCAGGTCGGCCTTGGCGCGCAGCAGCCAGTTCTGGCTGGGGTTGGCCCGGGACCATTCGCCACCCGAGTTGTCGCCCTCGACTTCGTCGAACTTGCCCAGCACGTTGGGCCGCACATCGTCGCGCCAGTTGTAGAGCTCTTCTTTCAGCTGGTATTCGATGATCTGGCGCTTTTCCTCCACCACCAGAATCTCTTGCAGGCCCAGTGCAAAGTCGCGGGTGATGGCGGCTTCGAGCGGCCACACCACGTTGACCTTGTGCACGCGGATGCCCAGCTGGCGGCAGGTGCCGTCATCCAGGCCCAGGTCCACCAGGGCCTGGCGCATGTCGTTGTAGGCCTTGCCGCTGGCGATGATGCCAAAGCGGTCTTGCTTGCCTTCGATCACGTTGTAGTTGAGCTTGTTGGCGCGCACATAGGCCAGGGCCGCGTACCACTTGTAGTCCATCAGGCGCGCCTCCTGCTCCAGCGGCGCGTCGGGCCAGCGGATATGCAGGCCGCCGGGGGGCATGGCAAAGTCCTCGGGCATCACGATCTTCACGCGGTCCGGGTCCACGCTGATGCTGCTGGACGATTCCACCACCTCCTGGATGGTCTTCATGCCCGACCACAGGCCCGAAAAGCGGCTCATGGCAAACGCATGCAGGCCCATGTCCAGGATGTCCTGCACGCTGCTGGGGAAGAACACGGGCGTGCCGCAGGCCTTGAAGATATGGTCGCTCTGGTGCGCGGCCGTGCTGCTCTTGCTGATATGGTCGTCGCCCGCAATCGCAATCACGCCGCCATGTCCGGCCGTGCCGGCCATGTTGGCGTGCTTGAACACGTCCGGGCAGCGGTCCACGCCCGGCCCCTTGCCGTACCAGATGCCGAAGACGCCGTCGTACTTTTTGCTTTGCGGGTACAGGTCCAGCTGCTGCGTGCCCCACACGGCGGTGGCGGCCAGTTCCTCGTTCACGCCGGGCTGGAAGACGATGTGGTTGTCCGCCAGGTGCTTTTTGGCGGCCCACAGCGCCTGGTCGTAGGTGCCCAGCGGGCTGCCGCGGTAGCCGCTGATGAATCCCGCCGTGTTCAGGCCGGCCGCTGCATCGCGCTGGCGCTGCAGCATGGGCAGGCGCACCAGGGCCTGCACGCCGCTCATGAAGGCGCGGCCATGGTCCAGGGTGTATTTGTCTTCCAGGCTCACCGTTTCGATGGCCTTGCGGATGTGTTCGGGCAATGGGGCGTTCATGGCTGTTTCCGGTTGTGGGGCGCCGCGCAGCCACTGCCTTGTGGGCGGCGACGGGCAGCGTCGTGGGTGGCTGCGGACAGTTTATGCAATGTGCCGCGCTATGTGCTTGCGTTTTCATGCCACGTTTACCCTCGATTTGGAAAGGATCTTTCTTACAATGGCCAAATCATGAATAGTTTGGACAAATTCGACATTGCCATCCTGGGCGAATTGCAGGCCAACGCCCGGCTGACCAACGCCGAACTGGCCCAGCGCGTGGGCCTGTCGGCCGCGCCCTGCTGGCGCCGGGTGCGGGCGCTGGAAGAGCAGGGCTTCATCAAGGGCTACCACGCCGAGATAGACCGGCACAAGATGGGCCTGGGCGTGCTGGCCTTCGTGCGGCTGGATGCCGACCGCAGCACGGGCAACCTGACCCGCGCCATGGAAGAGGCCATCCGGCAGATCCCCGAAGTGGTGTCCTGCCACTACATCAGCGGCACCGGCACCTTCGAGCTGCAGGTGGTGGCGCGCGACCTGGACAGCTTTTCGCTGTTCGCCCGCGACGTGCTGCTCAATCTGCCCAATGTGAAAGACATGCACACCAGCTTTTCGCTGGGCGAGGTGAAGGCCAGCAGCGCTTTGCCATTCACGCACCTGGTGCGGGGGCGCTCCTGAATGCTATTGATTAGATAGCTTGTTGCGCTTGCTGGTAAAGCGCTGGCGGCTGTTTTGGCTTATATTTTTGACGGGCGCAAGCCCATGGGCCGCACCCAGTCGCACGGGCGGGCGCTGCGCCACGCGCCCGGACGCCGCACAATGACAGGTCATGCCCCCACAGCCTCACCACGACAGCGGCCACAGCGTTTTCCCTGCCGCACCGCCCGCGTCCACCCTGTCGCCGGAGGAAGCGGCCGCTGCCGCCATGGACGCCCGCAACGCTGAACAGGTCTCCACCACGCTGGGCGAAAGCGCCGCCCAGCGGGCCTCCCTTTCGCCCCTGGCGCCGCTGTCGGTGCCGGTGTTCCGCATGCTCTGGCTCACCTGGGTGGCGGCCAACACCTGCATGTGGATGAACGATGTGGCGGCCGCCTGGCTCATGACCACGCTCACCACCTCGCCCATCCTGGTGGCGCTGGTGCAGTCGGCCTCCACGCTGCCGGTGTTCCTGCTGGGCTTGCCCAGCGGCGCGCTGGCCGACATCCTGGACCGGCGGCGCTACTTCATCGCCACGCAGTTCTGGGTGGCGGCCGTGGCGCTGGTGCTGTGCGTGGCCATCCTGGCGGGCGGCATGACGGCGCCGCTGCTGCTGGCCCTGACCTTTGCCAACGGCATCGGCCTGGCCATGCGCTGGCCGGTGTTCGCGGCCATCGTGCCCGAGCTGGTGAGCCGTCCGCAGCTGCCTGCCGCCCTGGCGCTCAATGGTGTGGCCATGAATGCCTCGCGCATCATCGGCCCGCTGCTGGCGGGCGCCATCATCGCCAGCGCCGGCAGCGCCTGGGTGTTTGTGCTCAATGCCGTGCTGTCGGTCCTCTCGGGCCTGGTGATCATGCGCTGGAAGCGCACCCATGTGCCCAGCCCGCTGGGGCGCGAAAAACTGCCCGGCGCGATGCGCGTGGGCGTGCAGTTCGTGCGCCAGTCGCCGCGCATACGTGCCGTGCTCTGGCGCATCGCCCTGTTTTTTCTGCACGCCACGGCGTTGATGGCCCTGCTGCCGCTGGTGGCCAAGGGGCTCGACGGCGGCGGCGGGGGCGCGGGCACGTTCACGCTGCTGCTGGCCTCCATGGGGGCGGGCGCCATCGTGGCTGCCATGTTTTTGCCGCGCCTGCGCCAGGCCATGGCGCGCGATGTGCTGGTGCTGCGCGGCACGCTGCTGCAGGCGGCCGCCATGGCGGTGATGGCGATTGCGCCCAATGTCTATGTGGCCGTGCCCGCCATGGTGCTGGGGGGCATGGCGTGGATCACCACGGCCAATTCGCTCATGGTGTCGGCCCAGCTGGCCTTGCCCAACTGGGTGCGCGCGCGGGGCATGTCGATCTTCCAGATGGCCATCATGGGCGCCACCGCGCTGGGGGCCGCCTTGTGGGGGCAGGTGGCCACGGTGACGTCGGTGCACCTGAGCCTGGCGCTGGCCGCACTGGCGGGCGTGATCGCCATGGCCCTGGTGCAGCGCCTGGTGACCGACCGCCATATGGAAGAGGACCTGAGTCCCTCGCAAGCCTTCAAGGTGCCTGTGGCAGCCACGCCGCCACAGGCCGGGCGCGTGGTGATCACCATCGAGTACTCCATCGACCCGGCGCGCGCCGCGGAATTTCGCACCCTCATGCAGGAAAGCCGCCGCAGCCGCCTGCGCCAGGGGGCGCTGTCGTGCGACCTGCTGCACGACATGGCCGATCCGGCGCGTTATGTGGAGCAGATCGTGGACGAGTCCTGGACTGAACACCTGCGCCGCTTTGACCGTGTGACCGCGTCGGATGTGGCGCTGCGCGAGCGCAAGCTGGCGTTCCACCGGGGGGAATCACCCCCCGAAGTGGTGCGCTACCTCGTGGAGCGCTGATCCCGTCGTGGCCCGCTCAGCGCGGCCACAGCGCCCACAGGCGCAGGCCCTGTTTGAGCCGCCCGGCCAGTTCGCCCGCCTCGGCGCCCCAGCCGGCGAAATAGTCGGCCCGGACTGCGCCCACGATGGCGCTGCCGGTGTCCTGCGCCATCACCAGGCGCTGCATCGATACCTGCGGGCCCCTGGAGGCCAGCCACACCGGCGTGCCATAGGGAATGCTCTGGCGGTCCACGGCGATCGACCGGCCTGGCGTGAGGGGCACGCCCTGCGCGCCGCGCGGGCCGAACTGCGCGTCCAGCGGGCTCAAGGGCTCTTCGCGGAAGAACACATAGCGCGGGTTGCTCCACAGCAACTCGTTGGTGCGCTGCGGGTTCTGCGCCAGCCAGGCGCGAATGCCGGGCCAGGTGGCATCGCGCGTCGCGCCCTGGTCCAGCAGCCAGCGGCCCACGCTCTGGTAGGGCTGGTCGTTGGTGCCGGCGTAGGTCACCCGCGCGGTGGTGATGCTGCCGTCGGCCTCGGTGATCTGCAGCCGGCCCGAGCCCTGGATATGCAGCACCATGGATTCGACCGGGTCGTGCAGCCAGGCAATCGCCCGACCCCGCAGCGCGGCCTGGGGCTCGGGCAGGGTGTCGATCTGCTGGCGCGTGTACCAGGGCTTGCGGGCGCCGTGGCCGGCGGGCAGGCCATACACCGGCACGGTGTAGCCGTTGCCGGGCTGCCGCGCGGCGTCGATCATGGGTTCGTAGTAGCTGGTGAGCAGGCCTTCGGCATTGCCGTCGGCGGCTTCGACGCGGTAGGGCTGCAGGCGCCGGACCATCCAGGCGCGCTGCTCATCGGCATTGGCAATGCTGAGCTGGCGCACCTCGCTGCACAGCGCTGTGAACGGCGGCTGGGGCCGCTCGCAGCTTTTGATCCACGCATTCCAGGCTTCGTGCAGGGCGTCGTCGGCAAAGCCGGGTAGCTCGGCCCAGCGCACCGGCACCCAGCGGCTCCTGGGCTGCGCCATGGCCGGCGGCAGCGGCGCGGTATCGTCCGGCAGGGCCGTGCCTGCGGTGGCCGGCGGCATGGGGATGGCCCCAGGCCGCGCGGGGCGAGGCGTGGGCGCGGTGGAGCAGGCCGCCAGCGCTCCTACAATCAGCGCCATCATCACAAGGCGCAGGAGTGTCCATTTCATGGGGCTGATTTTGCTTGAAGCGTTGCTGGCGCTGGTGGCGCTGGTGCTGATTGTCTGGTGGACCATGTTTTCCGGGCGCAAAGGTGGTGAGCTGAAGCTGCCGCCGGACAAAGACACCACCCCAGACACCACCCCGCCCCCGCCATGAGCGCAGGGTGGAATTCGCAAGCCTTCGTCCTACACAGGGTGCTCTGGCTGGCCATTACCCTTGCGAACGCGTAGAGTGAATGCTGCTTCCTGGAGGCTGTCGGACTTGGAGCGTCGAACAGCGAAAATGGGCCCCAGCGAGGACAG
>WOZN01000236.1 GCA_011620245.1 Acidovorax sp. | reverse complement strand
AAGGTCTTGTCGAGCCACAGGCCGCTGGCCCGAGCCTCTCCAAGCTGTCGGGGAGTGAACTGGAGTCCGATCATTTCTGTTCCTGGTGACGCAATTTTGCTATCTGAAAAGCGGACAGCCACCGATGGCGAGGGGACAGGCGCCCCACTCACCATCGACTCCTGCTGCTCTTCAGACTGCGATGTACACCGACTTCGTCTCCAGATAGGAGTCAAGCGATGCCTTACCGAGGTCACGCCCAATGCCCGACTGCTTGTAGCCGCCGAAAGGCATGGCCGGATTGAGCATGCTGTGGCAGTTGACCCAGACCGTGCCCGCCTTGATTTTGGGGATCAGCCGATGCACCTTCGACAGGTTGTTCGACCAGATGCTCGCGCCCAGGCCAAAGTGCGTGTTGTTAGCCAAAGCCGCGACTTCTTCGATGTCGTCATACGGCATGGCGGTCAACACCGGGCCGAAGATCTCTTCCTGCACCACGCGCATGTCGGCGTTGACATTGGTCAGAATCGTGGGGTGCACGTAATAGCCCTTTTCACCCGCACGACCGCCGCCGGTTACGACGTTGGCGCCCTGGCTCATGCCGATGTTGATGTAATTGCAGACTCGGTCCATCTGTTCGCGCGAGACCAGCGGACCCATTTGCGAAGCTGGATCGAGACCGTGGCCCAGCGCCATCGACTTCGCGATCTCCGCCACATCGGCGACCACGCGGTCGAACATCTTCTTTTGCACATACAAGCGCGAGCCGGCGCAGCAGACCTGTCCATGGTTGAAGAAGATGGCCTGCGCCGCGCCGGCAGCAGCGGTGGCGGGGTCGCAGTCATCCAGAACGATGACCGGCGACTTGCCACCGAGCTCCAACGTGAAGCGCGTCATGTTCTCTACCGCCGCCTTGCCGATCAGCTTGCCGACTTCGGTGGAGCCGGTGAAGCTGACCTTGTCGACGCCGGGATGGCTCACCAACGGGGCGCCCGCCGACGGGCCATCGCCAACGATGATGTTGACGACGCCGGGCGGAAAGCCAGCTTCGATGATCAGTTCGCCCAGCATGATCGCCGTCAAAGGCGTTTGCTCGGCAGGTTTCAGCACCACCGTGCAGCCAGTTGCCAGTGCCGGCGCGAGCTTCCAGACCGCCAGCAGCAGCGGAAAGTTCCACGGCACAACGGCAGCCACCACACCGACTGCCTCACGGCGCGTGAAGGTCACGAATTCGGCTTGCGGCGCGAACGGCACCGAAATATCAGAAGTCGCACCCTCGATCTTGGTGGCCCAGCCGGCCATGTAACGGATAGTGTCAACCGCTATCGCCACATCCACCGCTTGCGCCATGCCGGCGGACTTGCCGTTGTCCAGGGATTCGACCTCGGCAAAGCTCTGTGCATTGGCTTCCAGCAGATCGGCCAGTTTCATCAGCAGGCGTTCACGCTCGGCACCGCGCATCTTGCTCCACGGACCCTGGTCGAAGGCACGGCGCGCCGCAGCAACAGCCTTGTCCACGTCTGCTTTGCCGGCCGATGCCACCTTGGCAATGACCTCCTCGTTGGCCGGGTTGATAACGTCAATCGTCTGACCGCTCTCAGCCTGGACCCATTGCCCGTCGATCAGCAAAGGGTGCGTGCCGCGCGCCAGAAAGGTTCCAGCCTTCTCAGAGATGAGGTGTTTAATGTCGGAGATATTCATGTCAGATCCTCAGGTTGTTTACATGTAAGCCACATGCGGCGTTATTCAGCGTAGCGAGCCGCTGTTGTTTTAAGAGCATTAGCGCTCTGAATTCTGGTGTTCATAGCCGCGCTCGAGCGCAACTCCACCTTTCCTGCAGGTGGGCCCGTACCGGCCTGCTGCCCGAGCAGAAACTCAACGATCCGGACCTCAAGGCCCGGCCACTCGCGGTGCGACTGTGGTCCTTCGCAGTACAGCACGGGTGCTGCGCTGGCGCAGTGGGTGTAACTCACGCAGCCGGACGAGTCCGGACCCGCAACCGGTGCCGCACAGCCATTGCACCGCGCCCACCACTGTACCGTTTCCCTCCCCCAGCCGGGAAACAGGGTGTCCTTTGCACCATGCATGATCATTACCGGAATCGGCGAGCGGCATTGCATCGCCTCCAGGTCCTGCCTGGTGAAACCCGCAGCACTGACGGCAATGCCGCTGACATCGGCGCGCGTCGACTCCAGCAGCGCCAGTCCGGTTGACACGGTGCCTCCATCCGAGTGACCCGTCATAAAGACACGCTGCCGATCGATGCACCAGCGCTTAGCTACGCTTTGCACCACGCCGCCCAACTCAACGACATTTTTCATATTCATTGGCCTGTGATCGACATAGGCAACAACGAAGCCTCTCGATGTTGCCGCAGCTGTCAACCGCGTGTAATGCTCGGTCTGACTGGCGCTGGCACCAGCTGCGGCGTAGACCACCAACAGGGGGTGGGCGAACCGCGCGTCGTAGTTGACCGGCGTTCGTACAAGATACGACAGCTTGCCTTCCTTCATTTTGTCCGCAACCACTGCATCTGCCAGTGGGCCGCCAGGACAACTCGACGGCATCGCCGCCGGGTATTCATAGCGCCCGGCAATATCTGCTGGCCCCGCTTCATCACCGCTGCAGCCGCTCATTCCGGCGATTGCCAGCATCGCAAGCAGCAAACCTCTAATGAAACCAAGTATCACGGTAATTTGTTCGACGAGGTATTCGCACGCGCCTCTGCAGCCCGCCGGGCACGCCCCGAAAACAGGTAAAGGGCAAATCCAAGCAGGACTACAACAAGAATCAGCAGGTATTTCTCATAGGCCGGCCTGCTGATGCCTACACTGAACGGAAACCTCGATACAAGATCACCCTTCTCGCCAGCAGTAACCAAACCGACGAATTTTCCAGGCTGATCAAATTTATGCTCGATCGAAATACTCCCGGTCGGATAGCGCTGGGGCGCAAGGTGCAACACGGTGACAGCTTCAGCATCACCTTTTTCTCCTGCATCCTGAATGATCCGCACCTCGATGGGCATCTCCCGCAACTCCGCATCGATCGCATCAAGTACCACCACGACGGAACCCGTCTTGGGTATGTCCTCGCAGAATTCCTTGCTACCAGTGGCTTCTGGCTGGTACCCAGTGAAGTGCATCATGTACCTGCCCAGTTGCAGCTTGCACATATCCTTTTCCATGGAAAGGCTGCCATGAGCGAAAGACCGCTCGTGCATGGAGCCGAACAGCAATACGGCCAAAAAAATAGCAACGTATGTTCGCGCATTTCTTTTTTTAAACATCACATAGTCCAGTATCAGTTTTATGCGAAATACATCAAACAGCGATCATCGCAGTGCCACTCAATTCCAATTTGCACGTAGAGCAGACCAACGAGAGCTGAACTCATTGGCCTGCTCTGTCATTTTCAAATTGTTTTCTTGAATACTGGAAGAATCGGCCCAGCAACCTCGCTGATATAGCGTTTCCCCTGGGGATCATAGAAGAATATCAATCCACCAGTCCTGCTGTCTACGTTTGTCAGGAAACTCACCAGCCGCTCCACTTCCCATGCCACATCCGTGGTATCAAGTACGACCACGCGTTTTTCGCCTGGGGCAATAGGCTTATTGCTATCGACTACGAGCCCGTTACCCGGCATCAATTCCTTTGGATATTTAGGATCGATTGCCGCCACGGCCTGCGGAAGCATCTTGTTGATGAAGCGCAGGTTTGCGGTGGTGAACTCGCCAATGCCCAGCGGTTGATCGGTGTTGTTCGTCATCTCGACGCTGAGCCGCATACTGCGCCCGGGCACGTCGTATTCAGCTCTTTTTAGTTTGATTGCAATTCCATTCGTAGCCTCTGGCAGCGGCTCTGTGTACACAGTACCTCCCTGGAGCGGCACCAACTGTGGAAATTCGGCATTAATTTTGATGTAGCCAGCAATCACCACCACCAAAAGCAACACCACTACCCCAGCAGCAACCTTGTCATCGGTGCGCGTCACCAACAAATCTTCGCGCCCCTTCTGAAGCACACGCCAGCGCGAAATAAGCAACGGCCTGCGCAACCACCAGATCAGCCAAGCAACCGCAATCAGCGCGTACCCCGCTTGCCACATCTGCGCCCGCGCAACACCATAGCTCTCTGAATCATCGATCTGGACTCCTGTCATCGTTTTGATCGGCGCTTTGAAATCTGCTGCATTGCCTTCGACAGTCACCCACGCTCCAGGCCCGATGATCGGGCCCGCATTATGGACGTTCAGCACCGGGTGAAGATGCCAATCGCCTGGAACCCGGCCTTTCATGACTATCTTGAAATCGTAGTCGCGCCCTAACTCCATTTTCTTGAATGACTGCTGCGCCGGTACTCCGTTGATATAGGTCTCCACCCGGGTCAGGACGGCGCTTGGCCCTGCGGTAGAAAGAAACACCAGGCTGGGTTGGGCGACTGCATCTGGCCAATCGTTCATCAAACGAAACTTGCCCTGCATCGTCACGGTATCATTGACTTCCATCTTTTGGGTGGACCACGTGAGGTCGTACCAATGGACGCTGCGGGTTCTGATGGAGGGCTCAGTCGCCTTTTCACCATGGGCAGCAGCCGTCTGCGGCAACACCGAGAGCAGCAATGCCGCGACGGCCATGCACGCCATGATCATTTTCCTGATTTTTAAAATCATACTGCCACCTTCTTTGCTGTGTCATTGGCTCCAAACGCTTCCTTGAATTTGATCCCGATAGGAACATACTTTATGGAGCAGGCTGCTTGGCCAATCCACCAGAAGATGGCGTACACGAAAGTACAGATAAACCCAGAGAAGAATGCAGACACCCACATCGCAGAGTCTTCAAACGTGCGCAGGGTTCCGCGTTCAATGATCCGGATGTATTCAGGCGTGCCTGCTCGAGGGTATGTGTAGCCAAGCCAGTCGGCGAGTGACGTCAACTGCCCCATATTTTCCACTGGCTGGAAATAGGGTGCCATATAGACCCAGTTGCTAGGGAGAAACATCAAACCAAAAAGCACGCCACCCACGGCCCATGTCACAAGCCAGCTTCGCGTCAATACCAGAATGGCATCAAGCAAAATGGCCCCAACCAAACATGTTGCCGGAACGACCAGACTCAAGGGAAAATGCGCCAAGCCTTCCCAACTGTGGTAGCGGACAATCCAGACGCTAAGCAAAAAAAGCAGCACACTGGCAGTGGCGCCAATGGGCAGTCGAAACAGTTTCCAAAAGATGGACTGGAATGCAGCAGTCATCATGATCGTGACGACCGGCGTGATAACGATCCAATACTGCCTATCCTTCCAGTCAATGAAAAAATCCCAATCTCCCGCCAGCAGCAAAAAGCCTATGTGCGAAACAGCCATAATAAGAAACGCGGCAATGATAACGACCAGAATATCCAATGTCCTTGACCATTTAATAATCTTTGGCGACATCTCCGCGACGTCTAATATAGCCTGGTCATTTGCGGTCATAACATGCCCTTTTTGATAAAATTTTTGACAATTTACGCATCATTTTTTCTAATGGATTTTTATTTCAAATTTTACAAGGCGGTCTTTGGGGCAACAGATTACAAACGGGATGTTCCTCCCGCTTTGGCTGAAAAACTCCAAAGACCGCTGACGCCTTACTCTTTCACGCGGTCGCTCCCAATTTATCAGCCGCAGTGATTTGCTTGAAAAGCTCAGACATGCGCATCACCACCTGCAACAGCACCCCACCCAAGCCCAAACCAGTCCAGCCGAGCACCGTGAAGCCCCAATGCAACGGGTGACTGAAAATTTCCTCGGTAAACCAAAATGCATGACCCCACTCGTTGTAACCAAGATTTGCCAGAATGAGAGCCGGTCCAAATACCACGAACAGGAATGGTACCGAATAGCCCGTGGCAAATTTTGGTATGCGCGTCATTGCATACATCAGGGTGCCGAAACCAAAACACATGTACAACGGTACACAGGCATAAAACACGACAATGTGGCTAGGGGTCAGTGCCGTGTCCCGGATCACGGTTTGGTGCCAGGTGCCATCAGATTCACCGTAAAAGCTGGCAATCCCGAGAAAAGAAAACGTATAGAGCATAAACCAGCCAATCAGGACGAAATAACGCCGAAGTTCAGTCTCTGGCTCGATTTTGGCGAGATTTTTGTCTCGCGTGAACCAGAGATAGGCCACCATGAGAAGGCCCAAGCCGAATATCAGTGGAATTTCTATCTTGAACATCGTCACCCAATATTTTGCAAATTCGGGTGTCGTCGAGTCCAGCCCATATTTAAAGGCATAGGCGCCCTGGTACAAACGGTAAAAGGCCAAGAGCATCGCCAAACCAGCCAACCCTAAGGCCACCGGCCAAACTTTGAAAATACTTCGGCTGGACTGCAGCACAGCCCCGCCACCCGTCTTCGATGATTTCATTACAGCAGACATGATCGATCTCCTTGAAGTTGACCGTGGAAATTTATCTGGCGGGCACATCGACGCCCACTTGGTACTTTCCCTAGGAGAAAAGTGTTCTGATTCAGATCAAACTGACTGATGGCAAATTGCCGATCAGATCAAGAAGCCCCGACATGACGCTCAGCCGACGCTCACAGCCCGCTCTTGCGCAGCCGTTTTTCACCACAGCAGAGCAACGCCTGGCGCTCGCACGCGAGCAGTTCTTCGAGAAAGGGGATCGCCCGTCGGGACTGGTCAGTGAAGGCGTCATTCAGTCGTGGTACCGCTGCGTGCAGGATCGCCGAAAACCGGGCGAGGCCGTCGGTTTCAACTTGGTCTCTCGCAGCCGCATCCACTCGGTACTGTTGCGCAATCGCATGTTGCTGGATGCCGCTTCCGGCGAGTTGATGCAGCTCCAGGCCACGCTCGCCGGCACCGCCTGCCAGGCCATACTGACCGATGCCAATGGCGTGGTAGTGCATGCCACCCACTCAACCGCCACCCATGACCAGGTGCTGCGGCTGGCCAGCCGTGTCGGCATCAACCTGGCCGAGGAAAGCGTGGGGACAACCGCACCCGGAATGGTGGTGCGAACCGGCCAGCCCTCATCAGTGAGTACCGCAGAACATTTCTTCGAATGCCTGCAGGTATTGCAGTGCGCAGCCGCACCGATCCGCGACATTCATCAGCGGGTGGCAGGCGTGCTGGACGTGTCGATCGAATCGCAACCGTTCAGCTTCGATGCAGCTTCGATGGTTGCATTGCACGCCACCTCCATTGAAAACCGGCTTCTGCAAATCCAGTCACGCGAGCACATCGTGGTACGGCTGCAGACCATACCCACACTCCTGGGCACACCGATGGAGGGGTTGGCAGGCGTAAACAGCGACGGTCTGTTGACCTGGGTCAACGGCGCTGCAGCACGTCTGCTCAGCGTGCCGCAGGCCAGCCTGTCGGTGCGAATGAGTGAAGTGTTCGGACTCGAACTCCGGGTGCTGGCCGCGTTGACCCGGCGGGTTGACGCCACGATGCACCGGCTCCCGAACGGTCTCGCTGTCTGGTTGACCGCGCACATGCAAAGCGCCGATGGAGCAAAGGAGGTGTTCAACCTGAGCGGCGACACCCAAAAGGACGTGCAGGCCACGGCGGAACCTGAACCGGCCACTGCTGCGCCGGACATGGCACCGGCTTCACCCACCAGCCTGCGCGAAGCTGATCAGCAACTTGTTGAACGGGCGCTCGCCAAGCATGGCGGTAATGTTTCAAAGGCCGCGCGCGCACTGGGCGTCTCTCGCGGCCTTGTCTATCGGCACATGAATCGACTGCGTTCGACCCGGGAAGATGCGGTCGCCACCAAACCCGACCTGCCTCCGGAATCTGGCCGAATAGGCGAACCATCTCCACCATCATCCTAAAAACGGCAGTTGACCGCTTTGTATCCCTTGGCAAGCCGCATGAA
>WOZN01000378.1 GCA_011620245.1 Acidovorax sp. | reverse complement strand
AGGCAGCGGGACATGCCGAAGGCGATGACCATCAACACGGGTTTGCCGGTGGCATTTCCCGCCTGGTTGCCGCGCTTGTATTCGCCACGGGAGCGGAGGTGCTCTCCTTCTTCGCACCCGATCAAATGGCCTGGAAGGTGGCAGGCATGGCCATTGCCGCGCTGGCTATCTGGCTGGCAGGTATCGACACCTACAAGAAGGGCGTTGCAGCGCTGCTGCGCGGCAAGCTCAACATCAATGCCCTGATGTCGGTGGCCGTCACTGGCGCATTCCTCATTGGCCAGTGGCCAGAGGCCGCCATGGTGATGGCCCTGTACGCCATTGCCGAGCTGATCGAAGCCAAGGCTGTGGACCGGGCCCGAAACGCCATCAAGGGTTTGCTGGAACTGGCGCCGGAAGAAGCGCTGGTGCTCGGCCCTGACGGCGCATGGACCGTCACGCCGGTCGCCTCGGTGGCCATTGGCGCGACCGTGCGCATCAAACCAGGCGAACGTGTGCCGCTGGACGGTAAGGTGACCAAAGGCAACGGGGCCATAAACCAGGCCCCCGTCACGGGAGAGAGCATCCCCGTGGACAAGGCACCTGGCGACCAGGTATTCGCCGGCACCATCAATGAAACTGGTGAGCTGGAATTCCAAGTAACGGCCTTGTCCAGCAACACCACTCTTGCCAGGATCATTCAAGCCGTCGAACAAGCGCAGGGGACCCGCGCACCGACACAACGCTTTGTTGATCGGTTCGCCGCCATCTACACGCCTGCGGTCTTCGCCATCGCTGTGGCGGTGGCCTTGCTCACGCCCTTTCTGATGGGCCTGACATGGCTGGAAGCACTCTACAAGGCGCTGGTCTTGCTGGTGATTGCTTGTCCGTGTGCCCTGGTGATTTCCACGCCTGTCACGGTGGTCAGCGGATTGGCCGCGGGCGCGCGTCGCGGGATATTGATCAAGGGTGGAACCTACCTGGAGGACGCGAGGCTCCTGAAGGCGGTGGCGCTGGACAAGACAGGCACGATCACCGAAGGCAAGCCCAAGCTGGTGGAGTGGAAAGTCTGGGGTACGGGAGACGAAGCTGCTACCCAGCAGATGGCCGCCAGCCTGGCCGGCAGGTCCGATCACCCAGTTTCCAAAGCAATCGTCCAGGGTCTGGAAGTCCGAGGACCGGAGGCCGAGAACTTCAAGGCCTTGCCCGGGCGCGGTGTCGAGGGCGTGGTCAACGGGTTGCGCCTGGTGCTGGGCAATCACCGGCTGATCCATGAGCAAGGACTGTGCACCCCGGACTTGGAGGCGGAGCTGGCCATTCACGAAAAGCAAGGCCGCACGGTGACGCTCCTGGCAGACGAATCCCGCGTCCTGGCCCTGTTTGCCGTGGCTGACACGATCCGGGAGACCTCCAAGCAGGCCATTGTCGATCTCAAGGCGCTGGGGGTGACCTCGGTCATGCTGACCGGGGACAACACAGCCACGGCCAAGGCGATCGCGGCGCAGGCCGGCATCGACGACGCTCGCGGTGATTTGCTGCCCGAAGCCAAGCTCGATGCCATCAAAGAGATGCAAAAGCGCTACGGCGCCACCGGCATGACAGGCGATGGCATCAACGATGCACCGGCATTGGCCCAAGCCGATATCGGCTTTGCGATGGGTGGCGCAGGCACCGACACCGCCATGGAAGCAGCCGACGTGGTCATCATGAATGACAACCTGGAGCGCGTCGCGGAGACTGTGCGGCTGTCCAAGCGCACCCACGCGATACTCTGGCAGAACATCACCTTGGCGTTGGGCATCAAGAGCGTGTTCCTGGTGATGGCGGTAGTCGGCACCGCAACCATGTGGATGGCTGTCTTCGCGGACATGGGAGCGAGCTTGCTGGTGGTGGCCAACGGCCTGCGTCTGCTTCGCGGTACACAGGTGGAGCCAGCCACCAAGCCAAGCCGCTCAGAAACGAAAGAGCATGCACATTCCCACTAAGCATGCGCCAGTGCGCGCGCTGGGCCCACTCGGGTAGTGCGGTTCGCCGGCATGCCCCGGCGGCCGGGCCCGCCAGATGGGCGCGCGCAGTCCTGCCATTGAAGCGGCTGTGCGGCGCCTCTACTCAATGGTCCGCGTTCATTTTTTGGAGTTGGAAACCTCTTGCGCCACCAGTTCAGCCAGCTGCTTGTGGCCAAAGCTGGGCAGTGCACGCCCGTTGACGAAGAAGGTGGGGGTCTTCTCCACTTTGAGGGCGGTCAGGTCTTGCACGTCCTGCTGCAGCACGGCGTCCAGCGTAGGTGCTGCCATGTCCGCCCGTGCCCGTAGCATGTCCAGTCCCGCCTGCTCAGCCGCCTTGTAGGCCAACTCCAGGTTGGGGTTTCCATGGTCCGCCCACTGTGGCTGCGCGGCCAGCACCGCCTCCAGAACGGCTTGGTACTTGTCCTGCTGCCGCGCCGATTCCAGCAACTTGACCACCTGCTCCGAGCCCTGGTGGAAAGGTGCATAGCGAATGACCAGCCGCACTTCGCTGGGGTACTGCTGCATCAAATCCTTCACAACCGGGTAGAAAGCGCGGCAGGTCTCGCAGGCAGGATCGAAGAACTCGACGATGGTCACGGGTGCCTCACGGGGGCCGATGACGGGGGAATGCATGCGGACCAGGCGTTCGGCCTGCCCAGCCACTTGCTGCTCCTGCGCACTTTGCACGCCGCTTTGGTAGAGATTCACGCCGACGAGGAAGGCCACAAGAGCCATGCCGAGCACGAGGAAGATGATGAGTTTTCGGTGATTCATTTGTCTGTTTTACGCAGAAAAAGGGAGAGTGAAACGGCGATGGCAATGAACGCCACCAGTGAAAGCCAGGGCAGCTCGATGCCGTAGAGGATGTCGAGCTTCTGATCAGCACAGGACACGCCGGCGCCGCAGGGAACCCAGGCCTTGGGCACCAGGCCTGCCACCAAGAGGCTGTGGTAACCAGCCACGGCAGCACCTGCCAGCGCCAGAGGCAAGGCATAGACAGCGCCCCGGCGGTCTTCGCTGTAAAAGGCCATGCCCAAAAGCAAGGCCAACGGGAACATGGCAATGCGCTGGTACCAGCACAAGACGCAAGGAGCCATGCCCATGACTTCGCCGATGAACAACGCACCGCCCGTGGCGGACACAGCTAGCAGCCAAGCGACTAAGAGCAGCATCGAGGGCCGACTCATCGACACCCCCTTGGACAACGGTTCTGGCAGGAAGCGCCGAGCAAGGCGCAACTGCGTGTGAAGATTCCAGGGCCGTGCGGCCCGACAGTGGTGGACATGAAGATATCCCGAAGAAATACACAGGAGGCCAACACACGCTGTGCTGGCACGTTTGGCAAGGATCGGAGACGGTGGTGACCGATGCCCTGGTCAGGCCAGGGCGGGCCACTGCGGGCGTTCGGGGCGACTGGCGGACTCTGAAGGCGGCCCCCCGCGCGTGTCGGTGTGAAAGCGCTCCGGGGGAAAGGCCGGCACAAGATCGCGTTGCGCCTGAAAGGCTTCGGTGCCCTGCAGATGGCAGGAACCACAGTCCACGCTGGGCGCTGCATTGCCGGCTGGGGTGGATTCATCCATTGCTCCGTCCCGCAGCTGGGGGTGCTCGCAGCAATGCATTGCCACAGGAGGCAAGGAACCCGGTCCGCCATCCTTGCAGTACGCGCCCACCGCCGCCCAGCACAGTTGCAGCGGCAACAGTACCAACAGGAAAACAAGCAGACGGGTGCGCAAGTGCATCCGGAAAATTGTAGTGGCATCCCAACTTGAAGGTTGCTGAGTAGGCGAACCTCTAGCGCCTCAGACTACAACCTGCCAGCAACTGCGTGCGCAATCTTTGGATGCCGCACAGGCTTCCATCGAAGGGGGTTCAAAGCCTTACCTCACCCGATTTTTCTATAGAATTAAATTCTATGTAGTTGCAATTTAACATAATCTATATCGTATAACACCGCAGCTTGGGCCGCTCGGCGGCGACTCACGACGTAATTGCGAAATTGGGCCGCAGTGCCTTTTGCTCGTCGTGACAACATGATGGGAGGCATGAAAAACGCATACCACCTCATCGTTCTGCTCGTGATTGCCTCCCTCGTTGGCCTTGCCCTCCAGCCCGGAAACAAAGGACTGGCTGTGCGTGTCTTCGGCGTCCAGATTGAAACCAAGTGATCTGTCTTGATCCCGTGGACAAGCGGGGATCGGCATGGAAATATGGACAAGCCTGCGACTTGCCCACATTCCCACCCCTCGCACCCCCTTGCCCACAGGCGCCCACGGGCCTGACGCGCTGCGCTTGCCTTTTGTGATTTTCATCTCTTAGAACACTCGCTTTGCGGGCATCATTCAAGATGGCAATCTTGTTGGCAACCCACCAGTACTTGACCGCGTTGAAGTGCCTCGCATTAGACGATCTAAGAACCAATGAACACCCTTTCCCAGCTACTCGACACATATCGAAATGCCGCAGCGTCTGAGCGCGAAAAAGGCACCTACTTCGAAGAGTTGATCGTCTGCTATCTGCGCAACGAAGCTACTTATAAAGACCTATATGCCAAGGTGTGGAATTATTCCGATTGGGCGTTAAGCCAGGGCCTCGGCCGAAACGATGCCGGTATCGATCTGGTGGCACAAACCCACACAGGCGAATTTCATGCCGTCCAGTGCAAGCTGTATGCACCCAACTACCGGCTTCAAAAGGCTGACATTGACAGCTTTTTCACAGCCTCTGGCAAAAAGCCTTTCACCCATCGACTGATCGTTTGCACCACCAATCACTGGAGTCCCAACGCAGAAGACGCGCTGATCGACCAACAGCCACCCGTTAGCAAGATCGATCTGAGCGACCTGGAAAACAGCCAGATTGATTGGGCCTACTACCAGCCCAAGCAGGCTCCAATTCTTAAACCCAAGAAGGCGTTGCGCCAACATCAGCAAAGTGCATTAACAGCCACGCTTGCAGGCTTCCAACAGGAGAGCCGGGGTAAGCTCATCATGGCTTGTGGGACCGGCAAGACATTCACCAGCTTGAAGATCGCCGAAGCCTACGCGGGCCCTGGTAAGCGCGTGCTGTTCCTGGTGCCCAGCTTGTCGCTCCTGTCGCAGACACTGACCGAATGGACGCAAGAAAGCGCCACGCCCTTGCACAGTTTTGCTGTGTGCTCTGACAGCGACGTGGGCAAGAAGCGCAAGGCCGACGATGACGTGGTGCAAACCTTTAGCTTGCCGAATTGGATACCGTCAGCAACGCCGCCGGGGGACACACCCAGCTCTATGGCTTCCGCATAAGCTCCTCGAAATATGCACGTAAAGTTCGCGGTTCGCGCCCAAGGATCGTGCGCAGGATCAGCGCATTTCCGCGCAAGCCGTATCGGTCGTAATGTTCGAACATCGGCCTTAACAGGTCGGAAAGTGGTCCGAATGTTTTCGGATCGGCCTGACGCGCCACTATCGGGCGGCCCGTGACCTCGCTGATCATCGCGGCGACGTCGTGTCGGTTTAGCGCCGTATCCGCACAGAGCTCGAACGTGCCATTGGTCAGCCGATCCTCAGTGAGTGCAATGGCCGCCACCTCAGCAACGTCGCGATAGTCGACCCGGCTATGATGCGTTTCATTTGACCAAGGCTCCGCGACGACACCAGTATTCAGAATGGTTTGCCAAGCCTGCGCATAGTTCTGGTACAGGATCGTGGGGTGGAGAAACACGAATTCCAGATCACTATCCAGAATTCTTTCCTCCACAGGCGCCTTGGCCGTGTGGTTCGGCAGACTGCTCAAGATGGGGTGGATGATGGAAGAGAACACAAAGCGCTTGACGCCAGCTTCGATTGCCTGCTCCACTATCCGCCGCCCCACGGCGGCTTGATCTGCGAGCAAAAGCGGGGCGATATAGAAAACGCTGTCGATACCCTGAAGCGCTTCTTTCACGCTAACGCTATCCGTAAGATCACCAAGCGCGACCTCGGTAGCGCCGTTGTGCAGAGCGAGCGGCGCTTGATGTTCGCGAACAAAGGCTCGCACAAAAGCATTCCGCTTGGCGAGTTCAGGAATGACCGGGCCAGTGATGGGGCCAGCCGCACAAAAGGTAAGAATTTTGTTCATCACAAATTCCCTTTGAAGTGGTCATGCAGACTTCTCGTCACAGCCGCAGTAGAAGAGATGCACTCTATATGCAAAAACAAAAGGTATCTTTTAAATGCAGTGTTAGTGTTTGGAGCGATACGTTCAGGCACCGTTTATTCGCCCAAACAAAGCCTCGCCCATCTTGCGTGCACCTGCGGCAAGACCAACCAGCACTTCGTCCTGATCGCTTTCGAGCTGGGCCAGCGCTTCGGCAGCAAAGTCCTCCGACGTCATCATGGTTTGCACACTAGAATTGGCGATACGATTCTCGCCACCCAGGCCGGTGTCCACGATCGGGGGCGCCATCTCGACGACCCTGATCCCTATCGCCTTGAGCTGGTGGCGCAGGCTGAGCGTATAAGAATGCATGGCGGCCTTGGTGGCACAGTAGACCGGCACTCCAGCCCGCGGAGCAAAAGCCAGAGCCGAACTCACGTTGATAATCATGGCCTGAGACTGCCGTTTCAACTGAGGCAGGAGTTCGCCGATTAGCCGGACGGGGGCAGTGAAGTTGATCGCGACTTCCTGTTCGAGATTCTCAAGCGAGCCACAGTCCCTGAGGTCTCGACGGACTTGGACGCCTGCGTTGTTAATCACGATATTGAGTTCGGGATACGCAGTATCCAGCCAACTCACCATAGAAAGCCGACTCGTCGTATCGGCGATGTCGCAGACTCGGGTGATCAAGGCGGGGACTTCCGCTTGCGCTTTCAGCAGCGCCGCTTCACTTCGGCCGCAGATGATTACGCTGTTGCCGCGATTGGAGAGTTGCTGGGCCAGCGCAAAGCCGATGCCGCTTGCTCCGCCTGTGATGAGAATGGTGTTTGCAGTGAGATTCATGTCGACAGTCCTTCTTGGCTAACAACGAGAAGGTGTGCCGACGAAAATCATAGATATCCAGCGTGCACACCAATACCACCGAAAAACCGGTGCATAGGTGTCGCGGATACCCTGTGGGGGAGAGCTGCCACCCAAGCTTGGATAGTGGTCGGGCTACCATCCGACCTGCACTCTTTCGACGTCATATTTATAGCCTATTTTCTTTAGCACGGCAACTGGAAATCGAATCGGTGCTTCTGCTATCCAACGGAAGTCCCGCGCTGTCGCCCGAGTTCCCAAGATACTCCGCTGCTGCGCACCGTCGCGGCCAACTGCTGCCCCAGCCGTTGCTCAATCACCGGCTTCCACGGCACCAGCGAGAACTCCATGCCATCATCCAGCATTGCGTAGCGCCCGCTGGTGAGCATGACGGTACGCCGGTAAATGCCTTTCACGCGCAGCCCGTCAGCCACGGGCCGATGCTCCAGGCCGGTTTCGGCGGCAATGGCCTTCGCGGCCTGTGCCACCTCGCGCCCGCGCAGCGTTGCCAGCAGGTTGCGCGCAAGAATGACGCGCTGCCCACGATGCTCGGCCAATCCCTGTTCGGTCAAGAAATCGGCACGCTGTTGCAGCGCGTCCTTGACCTCGCCACCAAAGCCCAGGTCACCCAGCCCCTTACCCCCGCCGATCAACTGCTGATCAAGCCAGGTGGCGCCGATGACGCGGGTCTGCCGCTCAATCGGCAAGTGTGATTTCAGCTCTATCGCTACACCGCCCCCGAGCCGTTGCGCGTCGTACTGGCGGCCTCGCTCGGCTAGGTCGTTTGGCACGCGCCAGAAGCCTTCAGCCTCGCGCTCCACGATGCCGGCACGGCGCAGGGCTTCGAGCCGACGCACATGCGCCGCCACCACCTCACGCGGATCACGGTCGGGCGTAGCCTGACCTTGCGCGACGGCCAAATGATGATCGGTGCAGTACACGCCATCGACGGTCAGCGCGGAGATGTTCCGGTCGGCCGTGCGCACGTCAGC
>WOZN01000006.1 GCA_011620245.1 Acidovorax sp. | reverse complement strand
TGCGGCCACAGGATGCCCAGGCCATGGCACAGCTGCTCGCAGCAGGCCCGGCGGGCTGACCGGGCCATCGCACCAGGAATCGGATGAAAATCAGGCCTTGGTGCTGATGCAGCATGCACAATAAGCTATTATTTACATAGCAATCTCAAGCATGGCGGGCCACGATGCGGCAGGCCTTGCCGCTGCGCCCCTGTGGCACGGGCAGGCCCAGCTCTTGCAGCACACGCAACCGGCACACGCCCTGGGCCTCGGCGAATGCCTTGAGCGCCGTGCAGCCGCGCGCCATGGCCGCCTGCCCGGCCTCGCCCGTCACAGGCAGGCGCAGCACCAGCGTGTGGTCATCCTCCTGGCGCAGATGAAAATCGAACACGCCCGCCTCATCCTCCAGCACAGTGGACAAGGCCAGCGGCAGCAGCGTGACCGTCTGGCCGTCCAGCCCCGCCATCTGCAAGGACTCGTCCTGGCGCCCCTGCACCACCATCACCGGCAGCGGTGAGCCGCAGCCGCAGCGCCCGGCCTGCAGCGTGACCTGGTCGCCCAGGTCGTAGCGGATGAGGGGCTGAACGGTGTTGGCCAGATTGGTCAGCAGCACGCTGGACGATGGCTGGCCCGGGGGCACGGGGCGGTAATGCTCATCCACCGGCTCCAGAATCACCCAGTCGGCATTCAGGTGCATCTGACCATGGGCGCATTCCCAGCCCATGGTAATGAACTCCGAAGTGCCATAGTTGTTGCGCACCGGGCAACCCAGTCCCCGCTCGATGCAGGCGCGCATGGCGGGGCTCAGCGTTTCACCACCCAACCAGATCTCCTGCGGCGCTATGTGCAAGGCGCCACGGCCCGCTTCGCCGGCCAGCAGCAAGGCAGCGGTGGGGTAGGTGGTGAGCACTGTGGGCGCAAAGCCGTTGAGGGCGGCCACCAATTTCGGTGTGGGCATCTGGATGGAAAAACTGCGCGTGTTGCCCGCCAGCCAGGGGTTGAGCATCCGCATTCGCTGCACCGAGATGTAGCTGGCGAAATGACCACTGGTCGCCCCCACGAAGGCAATGCGCTCGGCCAGGCACAGCGGGTCCAGCCAGCGCTGCAGCGGACGCGGTTCATAGCGGCGCAACACCTCCAGCGCGTCGTACACGGCCATGGCCTGCGCGTCCTGCACGAAGATGCCCGGCAGGCCGCTGGTGCCCGAACTCTCCCACACTATGTAGCGGCCCTGCCAGGGCTCGGCAATGCGCGACGGATCGGCAGTGAAGGCGCGCAGCGCGTCCAGCGTGAGGCAAGGGTCGGTCACCCAGTCGTCAAAGCGCTCCATCAGCTGGCTGCGCGTGACCACCGGCAAATCCTCCAGCGGCGTGCGGGCCGTGGCACCCGCAAACAGCTCGCGGTAAAGGCGCGAGCCGTTCAGCGCGGCATCCAGCAAGTGGGCCAGCCGCGCCTGCTGGCGCCGCGCCAGGCCCTGCGCCGAATCATGGTTGGCCACCATCACATCCAGCGACACCGCCGACAGGCGCAGCGGGTCGAACACGGTGCTCATTGCGGCGCCGCTGCGGCCGGCCAGCCAACGGTCTGCGCCAGCAGCACCTGCTGGTTGGTGCCCAGGCCCATGGCCTGTGCCAGCGCGGCGCGGTCCAGCCAGGCCCGGATGACGGCGGCCAGCCCGGTGGATGCGGCATACAGATAGACGTTTTGCGCCATGGCACCCGCAGCGGTCGAAGCGTAGGCGCTGCGCTGCTCGGCCGGCACCAGCTTCATGCGCTCATGGTCTGCCACATAGACGAGATCGAGCGGCGCACTGTCCACAAAGTCCTGGTAGCCCGTGACGCGCCGTACATCGGCGGCCACCATGCGCTGCAGCGCATGGGCATGGGGGTCGTAAAGGTACAGGCCTTCGGGCAGGGCCACATACACATCCACCTCCTGCGCGTTCATGGCGCTGGGCGCCGTGCGCCCGCCGCTGTCATGCCGGTTGACGCCCGCCGCAGCCCACAGCAGGTCCGACAGCACGGGAAGCTGCAGGGCGACGGGATCGAATTCACGCTGCGACTGCCGCCGGGCCAGCGCCTGCATGAGCGGCATGCCGCCATCGCGCCGCGGCGGTGGCAACGCCTGTACCGGGCTGCCATCGCCCTTGGGGGGCTCGGGGCGCAACTGCCCCATCAGCCCCAATGCCATCTTGGTCAGCGGATTCATGATCACTCCTGTGCAAAGTTCAACCAGCTGCCATCAGAACACAGCACCGCCCGTCTGCCTAGTGCAGTGTTCGATGCTTGGCGGCACAAATCAAAGCGATGCGTTTGGGCGCAGGGCGTCGAACACTGCACTAGAGCCTTGGCGCAGGCCTGCGCCGCCGGCGAACGGGGGCACCCACCAGGTTTTGAACCCAAAACACCCCCCAGCGCTTGACTGGTAAGCGCAAGCCGCTATCAATTACGCGCAATCCTGCGCACGGCATGCAGGGCATATCCGCAAGATCTGGTCGAAAACTTCAGCCGCGCCTCAGGGCCTGCTCCACGCCGCGGTTCGCCAGGGCATCGGCCCGCTCGTTGCCCGGATGACCCGAATGCCCCCGCACCCAGCGCCAGTCGATGCGGTGCCCGGCGCTGGTGACCAACGCATCCAGGCGCTGCCACAGCTCGATGTTTTTCACGGGCTGCTTAGCCGCAGTGCGCCAGCCGCGCGCTTTCCAGTTGTGGATCCATTCGGTGATGCCCTTGCGCACATATTCACTGTCGAGGTACAGCGTCACCGCGCAAGGCCGCTTGAGCGCGGAAAGCCCCTCGATGACGGCCATCAGTTCCATGCGGTTGTTGGTGGTGCCCAGCTCTCCGCCAAACAGCTCTTTTTCTGTGGTGCCGGAACGCAGCAGCACGCCCCAGCCGCCAGGGCCCGGATTGCCCCTGCAGGCGCCATCGGTGTAGATTTCGATCTGATTCAAACTTTTTTCCTGTCTGTGGTGCCCGCCGCTGCGGTGGGCACCAGGCTTGTGCGGTGGGAGGGTGTTCCGGCGGCTCCGCGGTTGACCACAGGCACCGACGCGGCAGCACGCTGTCGGGCCGCGTGCCAGGCGGGTTCGAGCAGGCGCATGCCATGCACGCGCTTGATGGCCACCAGAAAATACGCGGCCCCGAGTATCGGCCACCATTGCTCCCCAAAACGGTCCATCCAGGCAAATCTTTCCAGCCAGTGGCTGCTGCGCATGGCGGGCCGGTAGCAGCCAAAGCGCGCCGACTCGACCTCGAAGCTCAGCAGCCGCAGCCAGTCGCGCAACCGCCCGTAGCCAATGAACTCACCCGCATCCGGCAGATACAGGCGGCCCTGCCCCATGCGCTGGCAAAGGCGCGCCCGGTGCTGGCGCAAGGCCCACAGGCTGACCGGATTGAACCCGCTGATCACCACCCGCCCCTCAGGCACCAGTACCCGCTCGACCTCGCGCAGCGCGGCATGCGGGTCCACGCTCTGCTCCAGCGTATGGGGCAGCAAGATGAGGTCCAGGCTGTTGTCCGCAAACGGCAGCGCCACCGGGTCGGCCAGCAGGGCCAGCAGGCGCAGGGGATCCGGCCCGGGCACCACGCTGGTGGATGGCGGGCTTGCAGCGCGGGCGCCGGGCAGCATGGCAATGCCTTCTTCGCCCAGGGCCAGCCACCGGTGCGGCATGCGGTTGGCGCGCAGGCCGTCGAGCATGGGAATGCCGATCTGCAGCCCGTGGTAGCCAAAAATGTCCGCCACCGCCTCGTCAAAACGGGCTTGCTCCCATGCCAGCAGGTAGCGGCCGGGCGGGGAGTCGAACCAGCGGTGCAAACTTATAATGGGATGGATCATGAACCTGCTGCCGCTGCCCGCCTTTGCCGATAACTACATCTGGATGCTGCACAACGGCCGGCAGGCCATTGTGGTGGACCCCGGCGACGCAACGCCCGTGCTGCAGACGCTGCAGGCACAAGGACTGCAATTGCAGGCCATTCTAGTCACGCACCACCACGCCGATCATGTGGGCGGCGTCGATGCCTTGCGCGCCGCCACCGGCGCACAGGTGTTCGGCCCGGCGCGCGAGCGCATCCCCGAGCCGCTGGTGCGGCTGGCGCAGGGCGACACCGTGGATCTGCTGGGCCTGCGGTTTTCGGTGCTGGATGTTCCGGGCCACACGGCCGGCCACATCGCCTATTACTGCCCCGACCTGGATGGCGCCCCCCTGCTTTTTTGCGGGGACACCCTTTTCTCGGGTGGCTGCGGACGCCTTTTTGAAGGCACGCCCGCGCAGATGCTGGCATCCCTGGACCAGTTGGCCGCCCTGCCGGGCAACACCCGCGTATGCTGCACCCACGAATACACGCTCTCCAACCTGCGATTTGCGCGCGCGGTGGAACCCGGCAACCAGGCGCTGCGCGATTACAGCAGCCACTGCGAGAACCTGCGTGCCCAGCAGCAGCCCACACTGCCATCGCGCATGGCGCTGGAACGTGAGATCAACCCTTTTCTGCGGGTCCGCGAAGCCGCGGTCGCTGCAGCCGCCCAGGGCTTCGATGCCCGGGTCCAACCACAGGACGCCGTGGCGGTGTTTGCCGCCCTGCGCCAATGGAAAAACGACTTCTGATGAAAATTCTGCGCTTCGCCTGCCTTGCAGGACTGCTGTGGCTGGCCGGCTGCGCCACCAATGGCGTCACCTCCAACGGCCAGTTCAACACCGATTCCTCCCCGGACAGCGCCAACCACACCCCCGTCGTCCCCAGCGGGCCACTGAGCCCGATCACTGCCGGCCGCGCCAGCGGCAGCCAGGTGGCCTCGCTGTCCACCCCCGCCGACCTGTGGGAGCGCATTCGCCGCGGCTTTGCCATGCCCGACCTGGAGCACGAGCTGGTGCAGGACCGCGAGCAGTGGTACGCCAGCCGCCCCGACTACATGCAGCGCATGACCGAGCGCTCCAGCAAATACCTGTTCCACATCGTTGAAGAGCTGGAACGCCGGGGCATGCCTACCGAGCTGGCACTGCTGCCCTATATCGAAAGCGCCTTCAACCCGCAGGCCGTATCCAGCGCCAAGGCCGCCGGCATGTGGCAGTTCATGCCCGCCACGGGCAACTATTTCGACCTCAAGCAGAACGCCTTTCGCGATGACCGCCGCGACGTGCTGGCATCCACCCGCGCCGCGCTGGACTATCTGCAAAAGCTGTACGGCATGTTTGGCGACTGGCACCTGGCCCTGGCCGCCTACAACTGGGGCGAAGGCAGCGTGAGCCGGGCCATTGCCAAGAACCAGAAGGCGGGGCTGGGCATCCGCTATACCGACCTGAACATGCCGGCCGAAACCCGGCTGTATGTGCCCAAGCTGCAGGCCGTGAAGAACATCGTGGCCAGCCCCGAGGCTTTTCGTGCCGAGTTGCCGCTGATCGAAAACCACCCCTATTTCCAGACGGTGGACATCACCCACGACATCGATGTGGCAGTGGTGGCCCAGCTGGCCGGGGTCTACGAAGCAGATTTTCGCGCACTGAACCCCTCGTTCCGCCGCCCCACCATTTTTGCCGCAGGAACCCCCCAGATACTGCTGCCCTGGGACAACGCGCGCGTGTTCCAGCGCAACCTCGAAGCCAAAGACCAGGGGCAATACGCCAGCTGGACGGTGTGGTCCGTGCCCAGCACCATGAGCGTGGCCGAAGCCGCCCAGCGCACCGGCATGAGCGAAGGCGACCTGCGCAGCCTCAACAACATACCGCCGCGCATGCTGATCAAGGCGGGCTCGGCGCTGATGGTGCCGCGCACCACCACCACCCGCCAGGACGTGTCGGCCCACCTGGCAGACAACGGGCAGCTGGCCCTCACCCCCGAAATCGTGACCCGCCGCACCACGGTGCGCGCCGGCAAGCGCGACACCGTGCGCAGCATTGCACAGCGCTACCGCATCAGTGCCGACCATGTGGCCGACTGGAACAATGTGAAAGCCGGCGCCGCCTTCAAGGCCGGCCAGCAGGTGGTGATGTTCTTGCCCGTGCGCCTGGGCCACGGCGCCTCGGCAAGCCGCGGCGCCAGCCGCAAGCCCAGACTGAAAGCCACCGCTTCCGCACCCACGCGCAAGGGTGGCAAGCCCGCCAGGAAGCGGCGCTAAGACGCGGGCGGTGCTGCGATTGGCTCATAGGACTTACGCAAATAAGGATGCCACAACGGTACATGCCTTTGTGGCAGGCGGCTTGCCTGGGCCTGTTTTGCGTAAGAACGTGTTCACGTTCTAAGTCATGGCTCAAATTCTTGCCCGAGCATGGAATACCTGCCCCGCAACCCCGGCACGCCCATGACAATCCAGCAGAGCAGGCTGCAAGCGCGGCTCACAACCTGAATTTCTGCCGCGCCTTTTGCGCCAGATCATTGGTATAGCTGCGCTGCAGGCTGGCCCGCGGGCCGGCCATGCCCGGATAGAGCTGGGCAAGTGCCCGCAAGGCCGTTGCCGGGCCGTCCTCGGGCATGATTCCATTGGGCGAAAACGTCTCGCGCACCCGGTTGAACGCTGCCAGATAGACGGCCCTGTTACCCAGCAGGTCACTGGCAGGCACCGCCTTGACCAGATCCGCCGGCGCAGCGGTCTGCAACCATTTGAGTGCGTGCACCATGGCGTTGGCCAGCGCTTGCGCCACAAGCGGCTCCTTTTGCAGAAATGCCTGGGGGGCATACAGGCAACTGCCGGGCATGACTCCGCCAAACACTTCCTGCGCGGCATTGAGCGTGCGCAGGTCACTGACCAGGCGCACCTCACCCCGTTGCTCCAGCAGTGCGATGATTGGATCGGCATGGCACAACGCATGGATGCGGCCTGAGCGCAGGGCCGCCAAGGCGGTGGCGCCGGTTCCTACGCCCACAAAAGTAACCTCCCCCATATCCACGCCCGCACGCGCCAGCAGCACGCTCGCCATCACCTCGGTGGATGAGCCCGGGGCCGAGACACCGATGCGCCGCCCCCGCAGATCAGCCGGCCCGCGATAGCCGGGCAGCGCCCGCACCGACACGCCCAGCGCCTGCTGCGGCGCCCGCCCTTGCAGCACGAAAGCGCGGTAATCCTGGCCCCGGCTTTGCTGGTGCAGGGTGTGTTCATAAGCCCCCGAGCAAACCTGGGCCGCACCGTCCTGCACCGCCTGCAGCGCCAGGGCGCCACCGGGATAGTCCTGCACCGCGACATCCAGCCCCTCTGCCAAGAAAAACCCCAGCCGGTCCGCGATGGTCAGGGGCAGGTGGTACAGCACGGACTGCCCGCCCACCGCAATGGTGATGCGTTTTCCCGTACCAGGGGGTACCTGTGCCCATGAGGCAGGCGCGCACGCCGCCACTGCCGACAATGCGGACAGGGCGCCAAAGGCACGGCGGGTGACAGGAGGAAAGGCCATGGGGAAAAAGGAAAAACAGAAATTGCTGCAGTGCAACAATCGTACCCTGACCTCTGCATGGACGCATCAGGGTCATCCCCTGAGGATTTCTACGTACACCGTTGCAGGCCGCACGCTTCACCGGTAGCCGAGGAAGAAAATGGCGACATTCACCAGGAAAGCCGCACCCCACACCGCGCTGCGGGCCTTGGGCATGCCGGCGACATACATCATGATGTAGAAAACACGCAGCATGACGAACAGGAAAGCGAGGATGTCGAGCAAGGTCTGCCCTGCCCCCAGCTGGTGCGCAATGATGACCGCGCCCATAAAGAAGGGCAGCGCCTCGAAACTGTTGGCCTGGGCCGCGTTTGCGCGGGCGTGCCAGCCGGACTGGCGGGCCATCCAGGCACGCGGGTCGTGGTTGTCGTAGCCACCCTCGCGGCGCGGCTTGCCGAAGCCGCCGCTCTTGGCCAGCCAGGCGCACACCAGGGGCAGCAGCACGGCCATGAAAACACACCAGTAGGCCACCGTGAAACGCGCCACATGCAAGGAGTTCATTTTTACCCTCAAACAGTTCTAGCAGCCTGTCGGACTTGGAGCGTCGATAGCGAAAATCGGCCCCAGCGAGG
>WOZN01000049.1 GCA_011620245.1 Acidovorax sp. | reverse complement strand
TCAGCGACATCCTCACCGTGCCCGACGCCATGGGCCTGGGCCTGTCGTTTGCCGAAGGTGAAGGCCCGCGTTTTGCCCGGGTGGTACGCGACGAAGCCGCTGTTGAACAGCTGGCCGTGCCCGACATGGACAAGCTGCGCTACGTGTTCGACGCCGTCACCAGCATCCGCAAGGCGCTCAATGGACGTGTTCCGCTGATCGGCTTTTCGGGCAGCCCCTGGACGCTGGCCTGCTACATGGTCGAAGGCAAGGGCAGCGATGACTACCGCCTGGTCAAGACGCTGATGTACAGCCGCCCCGACCTGATGCACCGCATCCTGGCCGTCAACGCCGACAGCGTGGCCGCGTATCTGAATGCCCAGATCGACGCCGGTGCCCAGGCGGTGATGATTTTTGACAGCTGGGGCGGCGTGCTGGCCGATGGCGCGTTCCAGGAATTCAGCCTGGCCTGCACGAAGCGCGTGCTGGCGCAATTGAAGCGCACCGGCGTGGATGGCCAGGACGTGCCCCGCATCGTCTTCACCAAGGGCGGCGGCATCTGGCTTGACGACATGAAGGACATCGACTGCGAAGTGCTGGGCCTGGACTGGACGGCCAACCTGGGCAAGGCGCGCGCTATCGTCGGCGGCCAGGTGGGCGGCCCCGGCAAGGCCCTGCAGGGCAACATCGACCCCAACGTGCTGTTTGCCCCGCCCGCGCAAATCGTGCAGCAGGTGCACAAGGTGCTGGACAGCTTTGGCGCACCCCACACCGACCGGTCCACCACCGGCCCCACCCATATCTTCAACCTGGGCCACGGCATCAGCCAGTTCACCCCGCCCGAGCATGTGACGGCGCTGGTCGAAGCGGTGCACGGCCACTCGCGGGCACAACGCCAGCGCTGAACCGGGGGGCAGCCGGGCCATATGCCCGGATATGCCCGGATATGCCCGGATATGCGCGGATATGCGCGGCATGGTGGCATCCCTGTCATGGTTATGCACAAAACGGGCGCCAGCTCCATCGCCCTCGGTGGCCCATGCCCCTCCTCCAAATGATTTGTGGCAACGGGGAGGAACGATGCCAAGTTGTTGATTTTTAACGGTTTTGCTTCCTTGCCTTATTTGTAAGCAATCTGTCCAAACTGTGTCATTTCAAGGGTTTGGAAGCAAAACGCAAAAGATATCAACAAGCTTATCCACAGAAATTCCGAACTTCTTGCAAATACCCCATGAAATCAAACAGTTGCAGGCTAAATTGAAGTAATTTTTGAGGAGTGCCGCCATTGGCTAGCACAAATCGGGGGCGTTTTCCCCTCTTGACGAACCTGGCAGAACAACTTATGCACATAAATCGTGATGTGGTGCAGCAAAAACGCAGACAGCAGCGCTAGCACAGAATTTCCCATGAAAATCCTTCAGACGATTGATTCATAAGGATTTTTTACCTATGCCATTTTTCCGGGCAATCTGTTCCAGGCCAGCATCCATGCGGCTTTGCGGGGAATCCTGGCAGGATATCAACAAAGTTATCCACAGAAATCCGGGACTACTCCACAGGCCTGTCAAATCAAGCACTTACTCCACGCCACCTCCACAATCCGCTGCAACCTGCGCTCCCCCGTGTCCTCGCCTTACTGCATCGTCCAAGTTGCCCTTCAGACCCCGTCACACAGCGGTGTGGGCGACCTGCTGAGCTACGCCAGTGAGCGCCCGCTCGCGCCCGGCACGCTGGTGCGCGTGCCGCTGGGCACGCGCGAGTTGCTGGGCGTGGTGTGGGATGCCGACCAGGCCACGGGCGAGTTGCCCGACGGCGCCACCCTGCGCCCCATCGCCGGGGTGCTCGACGGCCTGGCCCCGCTCGATCTGCCCTGGCGCCGCCTGGTGGCGTTTGCGGCGCGCTATTACCAGCGTGCGCTGGGCGAGGTGGCCTTGGCCGCCCTGCCCCCGCAGCTGCGCGACCTGCGGCCCGAGCAACTGGCGCGCCGCCTGCGCCGCCCGGCCAAGGCGGTGGGCGACACCATAGACGCTATTGAAAACATAGCGCTTAGCACAGAGCAGGAAAGCGCCAGGGCCCGAATTGCCTCAGAAAAAGGCCCCTTCCTGCTGTTTGGCAGCACCGGCAGCGGCAAGACCGAGGTGTACCTGCGCTGCGTGCAGGAGATGCTCGAAGCCGACGCCACCGCCCAGGCGCTGGTGATGGTGCCCGAGATCAACCTCACGCCCCAGCTCGAAGAACGCTTTGTGGGCCGCTTCGCACCGCGCTTTGGCGCAGGCGCCGTGGTGTCGCTGCACAGCGGCATGACCAACCCGCAGCGCCTCAAAAGCTGGCTGGCCGCGCACAGCGGCAGCGCGCGCATCGTGCTGGGCACGCGCATGGCGGTGTTTGCCAGCCTGCCGGGCCTCCAGCTCATCGTGGTGGATGAGGAGCATGACCCCAGCTACAAGCAGCAGGAGGGCGCCCGCTACTCGGCGCGCGACCTGGCCATCTGGCGCGGGCGCGAGCAAGGCGCCAAGGTGCTGCTGGGCTCGGCCACGCCCTCGCTGGAGAGCTGGTACGCCAGCCGCCCGCCCACACCCGAAGACCCCGAAGGCGGGCGCTACATGCGCCTGCACATGCCCAGCCGCATCGGTTCAGGCATCGCCGCCGGCGCCCTGCCCCGCGTGCGCCGCGTGGACATGAACCAGCAGCCCCGGCGCACCGTGTTCAGCGCCCCGCTGCTGCAGGCCATCACCGAACGCGTGGCGCGCGGCGAGCAGAGCATGATCTTGCTGAACCGCCGTGGCTACGCCCCCGTGCTGCACTGCGTGGACTGCGGCTGGAAAAGCGACTGCCCGCACTGCAGCGCGCACCAGGTCTTCCACAAAGCCGACCGCACCCTGCGCTGCCACCACTGCGGCTATACGGTGCGCGTGCCGCGGCATTGCCCCAGCTGCGGCAGCCCCGACATCCACCCCATGGGCCGCGGCACCGAGCAGCTGCAAGAGCAGCTGGGCGCCCTGCTGCGCAACGTGCAGCGCCCGGACGGCGCCCCTGCCCGCATCGCCCGCATCGACGCCGACACCACCAAGGCCAAGGGCGCGCTGCAGGCCCAGCTGGCCCAGGTGCATTCGGGCGAGGTGGACGTGCTGGTGGGCACGCAGATGATCGCCAAGGGCCACGACTTTCGCCGCATCACGCTGGTGGCCGCCGTGCAGCCCGATGGCGCCCTGTTCAGCAGCGACTTTCGCGCGCCCGAGCGGCTGTTTGCGCTGCTCATGCAGGCCGCCGGCCGCGCCGGGCGCGACGCCGCCTACATGGCCGCGCAGGGCACGCAGTGCGAGATGTGGGTGCAAAGCTTTCACCCCCGGCACGCAGTGTTCGAGGCGCTGCGCACGCACGACTACGAGGCCTTTGCCGCCCAGCAGCTCAAGGAACGCGAAGAAGCCGCCATGCCCCCCTTCTCATACCAGGCCCTGGTGCGGGCCGACGCGCGCACGCAGGAGGTGGCGCAGGGCTTTCTGTCGGCCGCCACGGCCGCCGCACACGCAGCCGGCCTGCCGGGGCTGGAAGTGGTGACGCTGTTCCCGCCCGTGCCCCTGACCATCCAGCGCGTGGCCAATGTGGAGCGCGCCCAGATGCTCATGGAAAGCAGCAGCCGCGCAGCCCTGCAGCGCTTTCTGGCCGCGTGGCAGCCGGTGCTGCAGGCCACCCGCAGCCAGCCCGAACACAAGGGCCTGATTCGCTGGCTGGTGGATGTGGACCCGCTGGCGATTTGAAGTGTTTTAGGGCTTTAGGGCTTGCTGGATAAGCGCCAGCAGCTATCAAAACTGATCAACTCCAGGCAATGGTGCGCTGCCACCGCTTGCCTTGGATGCAGGCTGCCGCCCCATCAACTCACTCGTTTTCAGCAAGGGAAAGTTCATGCGCATTGCCACCACCGGTATCAGGCGGCTGTCATCCACTTGAGCACATCGGCAGTGGCCGGAATGCGGCCGCTGCTCACCATTTTTTCATTGATCACCAGTGCCGGGGTGGACATCACGCCGTAGGCCATGATCTCTTTCATGTCGGTGACTTTGACGAACTCGGCGTCCAGCTTGCCCTGGGCGGCGGCTTCGCGGGCAATGGCTTCGAGCTTTTTGCAATTGGCGCAGCCCGGCCCCAGGATTTTCACGGTCAACATGGTTTTCTCCTCAAAAAAACGTCAAACGGTCAGCATCAGGTCAGGGATTGGCCCGCGCCCCCCTGCGTGCGACCACGCGACCACAAGTAACTGGCCATGACAACGAACGCAAACAGCCCCAAAGCCATGGCAGCGGCCTGGAGCGCGGCGCCATCGATCCAGGTGCCGTAGATCAGTCCGGCGCAGATGCTGAACAGGGCCACCAGTCCCACGTAAGCGGCGGTTTTGCTGCGGCCAATCACGGCGGCCACCATCAACATGCTTTGCAGACTGAGCTCGGGGTCGGCCATCAGGTAGGCCAGCAAGGGCCCGGGGTGCATGCCCAGGTCCAGGAACATGCGCGCCACCGGCACCTCGACCAGGGTGGGGAAATACATGAACACGCCAAACCCCACCGCCACCGCGTTGGCCTGCAAGGTGTTGCTGCCCGCCACGGCTTCAATCCATTCGGGGCGGATGAGCTGGCGCACCATGCCGACGATGAACACGCCCACGATCAGCAGCCCGAAAATCTGCTTGACGAAGCGCCAGGCCTCCCACAACCAGGCTTGCCAATCATCGGCGGGTAGCTGGCGGGCAAAATGCCACGCCGCCCCGATGGCCAGGCCCACCCCCAGCACCCGGCCCGTGAGCGCCAGCTCCAGCCCCCCGGCCACCGGCGTCAGGCGCGCCGCAGCCACCAGCAAGGTGGTTGCAGCCAGGCCCAGCGCCACCCAGGTCCAGCGGTTGGCGCCATCGGTGATGTTCTCCAGGCCCTTCCAGGCCGTGGCGGCAATCGTCATCAGCAAGGCAATCAAGACCGAGCCCTGAAAGCTCACACCTTCTTCGCCCTTGGCCGCATCGAACGGCACCCAGGCAAACAACGTGTCCTGCCACGCCTGCGCCCAGCCCAGCGGCAGCGTGGCCGTGCCCAGGGTGGCCGTCAACGGCCACAGCTTGAGCGTGCCAGCAATCAACAGGGCCAGCAGCGACAGCAGCACGCCCAGCGCAGCGGGGGCAATCTGGGCCTGGTCGGCAAAGGCGTCATCGGTTTCGGCATCGTGCGTGGCGTCGTCGCGCCAGAAGATGCGCGACATCAGCAAACCGATGCCGATGCCAAACAACAGGCACAGCACCACCCGCGCCACGGCAAACTGCGGCCCCAGGATGCTGCCGGTGTAGGCCAGCGCCATGATGTTGCCCGCAGGCGCAAAGAACAGAAAAGTGATCGCCGGGCCAATGCCCGCGCCCTTGCGGTAAATGCCCGCAAACAAGGGCACGATGGTGCAAGAGCACACCGCAATCAGCGACCCGGCCAGGGCGGCTGCCGGGTAAGAGACATAGGCCGGAGTGTTGCGCCCCAGCCAGCGGGTGATGCTGGCCTTGGGAATCAGCGCCGCCATGGCGCCCGCAATGAAAAACGCGGGCAGCAGACACAGCAGCACATGCGCCGCCAGGTAAGAGGCCAGAGTTCCAGCACCGCCGTTGAGTAGCTTGAGCATCAGCTCCATATTCATACCCATCCCTTGGTTCATTCTAGACTTGGAGCTGCCTGGTGCGACGGCACAAAGACCAAGTAGGCCGCCGGCCGTCATTCACAAACAATCGGGGACAGATTCCAATTACAAGAATGCATGTCGAAAGCTTGGCAACACGCTCGAACTCGTCAAGGAAACGCTGCTCAACCCGGTTGGGCATAGAAGTCCGGAGCTTCGGCAATGTCTTGCTCGGCGCCAGGGTGAGCAAGAACCTGCGCGGGGCGTTTTGTTTCACCCATTTTCAACACCCGCGACGCAGCGAATTCACGCTTCGCCCTGCCACGGGTTGATGAGCTGCACACCGGTCTTGTCGTAACCGGCAATGTCGCGGGTGACGACTGTCAGGCCATGGTGCAACGCCGTCGCCGCAATGATGAGATCAGGCTGTGGAAATGTGTGCCCCGCCTTGCGCCCGGTTTCAACCAGCAGGCGCCACTTGAACATGACGTCCTCGCTGACCGGCAGCACCCGGTTTTCAAACATGGGGCGCAGTTGCTGCGCAAGCCAGTCGTGCAGCGCGGCCCGCTTGTGGAGGTCCGCGATCAGTTCGATGCCAAAGCGGATCTCTGCAAAGGTGACGGCGCTGACGAAAAGGCCTTCAAGCGGCTGTGCACTCACGAAGGCCACCACCTTGGCCTCGGGGCGCGGGCGCCGCAGTTCGGACAGGATGTTGGTGTCGAGCAGGTAGCCTTTCACAGCGCCACGTCCCGCACTGGAGCATAGGTGGGCTGCGCTGGGGCAAAGTCGATCTCCGGATGGGGCGAGGCCTGCAGCGCCTCCACCAGCGCCCGGCCCGTTTGCTGCCCCTGCAGGCGCCTGTAGTCCTCGGCCGCGATGATCACGACTTCATCGCGCCCGTGCACGGTGACATGTTGTGGCCCCTCGCTACGCACGCGCCGCACCAGCTCGCTGAACCGCGCCTTGGCGTCTTGCAGCAGCCAGTGGCCCGGCGGCGGGGCAGTGCGGCCGGTAGATGGGTGGGAGGCTGGGGTTAATCTAGTCATACCGACCAGATTATCACCAGACCCTTCCGTGTGCAAGCGCGCTCTGTACCCCGTCCGTGTAGCGCCGAGCTGCAGAATAACGATGCTTTTTGGCCTCCACCCCTTATGAGATAAGCGCAACCAGCTATCAAAATCAAAGCACTCAGATCAGCAACGCCACTGCCCCCGAAAAACTCAAAAACGCCAGCGCGGTGGACACCAGAATGATCCGCGCGATGCGCCCGTTGTGCGCGCCGAAGCGCTCGGCCAGCAGCGATACGTTGCTGGCACTGGGCAGCGCGGCCAGCAGCACCAGCACCGTGAGGGCGAACGGCGTGAGCGGCAGGCCCAGTGCGATGGCCGCCCGGCCCAGGCCCCACACCAGCAGCGGGTGCAGCAGCAGCTTGGCCAGGGCAATGGGCACGTAGTCGCGCACCAGCACCTGCTCGTGCTGGTTCATCTGCGAGCGCGCCAGCACGGCGCCAATGGTGAACAGCGCCACGGGCGAGGCCGCATCGGCCAGCATGGCCACGGTTTTGTCCACCGGGCCGGGCAGCGTGAACTGCAGGGCCGAGGCCAGCGCGCCCAGCGCAATCGACCAGGGCATGGGGTTGGTGGCCATGCCCCTGAACGCCCTCTTCAGCGCCACGCCCACGCCGTGGGTGCCGGCGCTGTCCAGGCGCGACAGCGCTATGCACAGCGAGCTGGTGATGACCATGTCCACCGCTATGGTCACAATGGCCGGGCCGGCGGCCTGCGCGCCCAGCAGCGCCACCAGCAGCGGCACGCCCATGAAGCCGGTGTTGGGGAAGGCGGCGACCAGCGCGCCAAAGGCGGCGTCGTTCCAGCCGATGCGTGCATTGCGCGTGAGGGCCACCGTGCCACCCACCATGACCAGCGCGCACAGCAAATACACCCCCGCCACGGCCGGGTCGAGCAGTTGCCCGATGGGGGTGCTGGCGCCAAAGCGGTACAGCATGCAGGGCAGCGCGAAATACAGCACGAAGGCGTTGAGCCCCGGGATGGCGGGCTGGGGCAGCACGCCGCTGCGCGCGGCCAGGTAGCCGCAGAGCACCAGCGCGAAGAAAGGAAAGGTAAGGGCCAAAACAGACAGCACAGCGGGAATTCTCGCAGGGAGGGAGTCTCCGGTCGCCGCCCCACCATGTGAAATTTTTTGCAGCCACTGGCGGGGCGTGCGCGGCACCCGGGTCGGTATCATCCTAAAAACGGCAGTTGACCGCTTTCTTTGTATCTCTTGACAAGTCACATGAAATCTATCGTTGATGACTCCGATGGCGTTCACCTTTTGGGTGAGAGCGCTATGCACCTGCCAGCACCGCGC
>WOZN01000297.1 GCA_011620245.1 Acidovorax sp. | reverse complement strand
CAGTGGTGTCGCTCATGGCGGAATCGCAAATGAAAACGGCATCCCCAAAGGATGCCGTCAGGTTGACTGGAGGCGGGATGCAATGATTTTACCGGCCCGCCTGCACAGCCGGACCACGCCTGGGCATTTTGGGTGTTTTCGGGCGCTGGCGCTTTGCCCGTAAGCATTATGAGCTATTCAATCGGGAGCGACCATGCCGTGCCTGGAGCGAACTCCGGGCAGTTGTTGGTGGGTGGCTTGAACCTAAAAACGGCAGTTGGATGCGCCTGCCGGTGCCGCGATCGGGGTGCCATGCGGCGTTGCTCCTCCTTGCGGGCATGACTAAACAAGCGATTTGCAACGACGCAATGCGCCCAAAGATGGCTAGGCAAAAGTACAAGTTATTGCTTTGCGAGTCCTTATTGCTTGACGGCTTCGATCTGCACGACCAGGCGCACGTCCTTGGGGAAGCCCCAGTCGATGCCGTAGTTCACGCCGAAGGCGGTGCGGTCGATGGTGGTTGCAAAGTCGCCGCCGCAGACTTCGCGCTTGAGAATGGGGTTGTCGTAGCAGGCAAACTGGTTGGCCTTGAGCGTGACGGGCTGGGTCTTGCCCAGCAGCGTCAGCTTGCCGTCCACGGCCGTGACATTGTCGCCGTTGAAGTGGAACTTGTCCGAGACGAACCTGGCCTTGGGGTGCTTGGCGGTGTCCAGCAGTTCATTGCTTTGCAGGTGCTTGTCAAAAGCGGCGGTGCCGGTGTTGACGGAGGCGACGTCGAACGTGATATCGACCTTGCCGCTCTTGCCGGCCTTGTCGAGCTGCACGCTGCCTTCCTTCCTGTCGAAGCGGCCCCGGTTCACCGAAGCGCCGAAATGGCTGATCTCGAAGGTGGCAAAGGTGTGCGCGGGGTCAATGGCGTAGATGGCGGGGGCTGCCTGGGCGGCAGTGGCCAGAACGGCGGTGGCAGCGAGGGCGAAAAAGGATTTGCGCATCAAAGACTCCTGAAGAAAAAGGGTGGAGAAACAGGGCAAAAACAGAAACAGAAGCGATCAGGGCCTGCCCACGCCGGTCAGCGCGAGCTTGAATTTCACCTGCACATCGTCAGCCACCATGGTGGTGCCAGCCACTCGTTCTCGCCGACATTGAATGCGTGCCGCTGACCGTGCTGGTGGCACCATTTTGCAGCAGCGTGACCGCAATCACTACGTCGCGGCAAGCGGCCCTTAGCGGTCAACTGCCGTTTCCGGGGTCACTGCGCGAGCGCGGCTTTTTTCCAGGCTGCGGCGGCGGCTTCGCCGTCGTTGCGCTGCTCTGCCAGTTCGGCCAGATGGCGCCAGGCGCTGGCGCGCAGGCTGGCATCGGGCAAATGCGGGGTGACCTGGGCCAGCAATTGCTGCGCCTTGCCCCAGAGCTGGCATTTCAGGCAGGCCACGCCCGCCAGGTATTGCAGGCGGGCGTCGCGCGGGTTGCCCCGCTGCGCGGATTCAATGCGCGCAAGCCAGGTGGCATCCAGCGTGTCCAGACCCGACTCAAGGGCCCTGACCAGCTTGAGCGCCTGGTGGTCAGGCAGGGCGTTGGGCAGCGTCACCATGCGCTCCCATACCGGCAGCAGCCAGGCCCGCACCTGTGCCGGCTCGCCCCCGAGGGCCGCCAGGCGCTGGGCGGCGTGGATGGCCAGCTCGGGCATGTTGCGCTCGGACGGCTCCAGCTGCAGCCAGATCTGTTTGAGCTGGGCTGTGTCGTGCGCGCTGTGGATGAGTTCGGTGGCCAGGCTGCGCACGATGCTTTGCGCTGCGTCGACCGAGAAGGCATGGTGCTTGCCCAGCAGGCGCGCCGTGTCCAGCGCGTCCTGCGTCTGCCGTGCCAGGCGGGTGGCCTTGAGCTTGATGCGCAGCGCCAGCGTGCGCCGGGCGGCGCCATGTGGCAGGGCGGCAAGCTGTTCGAGGGCGGCGCCGGCATCGCGATCGTCCAGCGACCAGCGCGCTGCTCGCATCAGCACGCCTTCGCGCAGTTCTTGCTCGTGGGCATTGCCATGCGCCGGGGCCTGGTCCATGGCCTGCTGCAAATGGCGGTCGCGTGTGGCGCGGTCCTGCAGCGCATGGGAGCTTTCGGCGGCCACCATGTGCGCCAGCGCCCTCAGGTGGTGGCCGTGGGGCACGGCTTCGCCAGCGGTGGTGAGTGCTTCTTCCTGGGTCAGTGCGGCCAGGGCTGCCTTGCGCGAGCGGATGAAGCGACCGGCGAGCATGTGCGTCTGGGCATCCAGCATGGCGCTGTGCATGGCGCGTTCCTTTTGCTGCACGCGCCACCGGCGTGCCTGGCGGGGCAGCTCCAGCAGGGCGGCCAGCGCACGCAGCGCGGCGTACACGGTGACAAAGCCGCTCACCAGCAGCAGCACAACCATGTTCAAGGAGAAGTCGATGCGGTAGGGGGGCCAGTACAGCGTGACGGTGCCCTGGTTGTTGCCCGCAAACAGGGCCGCGGCCACGGCCACGCCAAACAACGCCAGAAGCCAGAGTGCAGCGCGCATGGGTTGGGCTCCGGCTCAGCGCCCCGCAGCGGCCGTGGCCAGTGCGGAGAGGGTTTCGTCCAGGCGGGGGAGCTCGGCAGCCTTCATGCTGGCCTGGGCGGTCTGCAGCAAGGTGGCTGCCGCCTGTGTGCGGCGCGAGGCAGGGTCGAAATATTTGTTGAGCGCCGCTGCGGCGGCGGCGAGGTCGGCGCGGGCGGATTCAAACTGGCGCGCCAGCACGCCCAGGCGGGCATTGAGCAACTTGAGCTTGAGGTTCTCGCGCAGGAAGAAGGTTTGCTCGGGGGCCAGCAAAATGGCCTCGGGCTGGTCAATGCGGCTCACGCGCACCAGGTTGCGGGCCTCGTCGCGCACCACTTCCCAGCTGCGCTGCAGCGTGGTCTGCCACCAGGCCTGCCCGCCTTGCGTGGAGGCGCCCGATGCGCCGGGGCTGGGGGCAGATGCCAGGCGGCGCGTTGCCGCGGCTTGCGCCACGGCGTTCTGCACGGGGAGTTCATCCACCTGCCGCACCAGATCATCGAGGCGGGCCAGCAGGCCGGCGATGTCGGTCACGGTGGCGCGGGTGAGGCGGTCAAGATCGCGGGTGATGGCGCGCTGCACGGGCGTCAGACGGGGCTGGGCCGCACGTTCGATGCGCTGGTTCGCGCTTTTGAGGGCCGCCACCAGGGGTTCGAGGCTGCCGGTGAGCTGGGCCTGCTGTTGTGCCAGGCGGATGGCCGATTCGATGTCCACCACCAGGTTTTCGTCGCGCGAGCGCGACAGGCTTTGCATCAATTCTTCGAGCTGGCTGCGTTGCAGCGCCACCTCGCTCACCCGGGCTTCTGTCACCGACAGGCGGGCGGCGGTGTCGCGCACCAGTTCTTCGGCCTGGCGCGCCATGGTGCGCGCCTCGATGGCCAGGGCCCCCGTATCGGCCGACTGGCGCGCAAGCTGCTCCTGGATGCTGTTCAGCTTTTGCCAGAGCAGCGCGCTGCTGACCAGGGCGGCGATGGCGGCAAGGGCCACCGCGCCCAGCAGGTAGGTGCCGGCACCGGTGTGTCGCCGCGCCGCGCTGGGGACGAGACCGGCCGCCGGGGGGGCGGCGGTCACCGGGGTGCCTGGGGCGGCTGGCGTGGACGGATCGGTTGGGGGCTCGGAGCTCATGCCGCCGATTCTATCGAGGCCACCACATCTTCCAATGCAGGCCGGCATTCCTGCACATGGCCAAACCCGGCGGCGCGGGCCGCCTGCGCAATGCGCGGGTGCGTGGCCAGGGCGCGCGCTGCCTGCAGCGGCAGGCCCGGCGCGGCGCTGGCCAGGTGCGCGAGGGCCTCTGAGCTGCTGAGCAGCCACCATGAGCCATCGCTGGCTGCCGCATGGGCCAGCGCTGTCTGTTCAGGGGTGAGCCGTGGGGCGCCGCGCTTGTAGGCCACCACGAACTCCACCGTGGCCCCGGCCTGCTCGATCTGGCGTGCCAGCCAGTCCCGGCCCTGGCCGGTGCCGGGCGCCGGCCCTGCAGCGCAGCCGCGCACGATGAGAATGCGATCGCCCGGCCGCACCTGCCATGCGACCTGCAGCCACAGGGCTTGCGAGTCGAACTGCAGGGCATCGGCCGCCGGGCTGTCGATGCGGTCGCGGGGAACCCCCGCATGCACCAGCGCCCGCACGGTTCCGGGGCCGGGTGCCCATGCTCTTGTTTTGATAGCTGATGGCGCAGGTGCAGCAAGCGTTAGAGGCCATTTTTGCCCAAAAAAATAGTCCACCGCATTGCCGCTGACAAACATGGCGGCACGATAGCTGTCGAGCTGTGCGCGGGCCTGGGCCAGCGCCGCCTGCGCATGGGGGTCGGTGCAGGGGGCAATGGCAATCAGGGGCAGCGCCGTGGCGGCAAGGCCGCGCGCGCCCAGCTGCTCCACCCAATGCGCAGCCTCGCGCGCCGGCCGCGTCACGATCACCCGGGCGGTAGCCACCGCAGGCTCAGCCGGCCACCGGGTCAACGCCCCGGGCGCCACCGGCGCGCAGGCGCGCGGCAGTGTTTACGCCCAGGGCATCGGCGGCCGCCAGCGTGGCCACCGGGGCGCTGGCGCTGGCGCGCACCAGCGGGGCGCGGCCGTCGGGGTCGCCCCATGCGGCGTCCAGATGCAGGATGCCCCGCACCAGCTGCCCATGCGCGGCCAGCGGCATCGAGCAGCTGCCGCCCATGGCGCGGCTCACGGCGCGTTCGGCCGTCACGGTGAGCCAGGTTTCCTGGTGGGCCAGCGGCGCCAGCACCTCCAGCAGATCCTGCCGGTCGCTGCGGATTTCGATGCCCAGGGCGCCCTGGCCCGCCGCCGGCAGCATGCCGGTGGTGGCGAATTCTGTGCGGATGCGCTCTTGCAGCCCCAGGCGCTTGAGGCCCGCCGCCGCCAGCACGATGGCGTCGTACTGGCCTTCATCGAGCTTGCGCAGGCGCGTGTCGAGATTGCCGCGCAGCGGCGCTATGCGCAGATCGGGCCGCAGCGCCTGCAGCAGCACCTGGCGGCGCAGGCTCGATGTGCCCACCACTGCGCCCTGGGGCAGGGCATCGAGCGACGCATGGCGGGGCGAGACAAAGGCATCGCGCGGGTCTTCGCGCTCCATCACGCAGGCCAGGGCAAAGCCTTCGGGCAGCTCCATGGGCACGTCTTTGAGCGAGTGCACGGCGATATGGGCGCGGCCTTCTTCGAGTGCCAGCTCCAGTTCTTTGACGAACAGGCCCTTGCCGCCCACCTTGGAGAGGCTGCGGTCCAGAATCTGGTCGCCCTGGGTGGTCATGCCCAGCAGCGATACGGTGTGGCCGCGCGCGCGCAGCAGGGCCTGCACATGTTCGGCCTGCCACAGGGCCAGGCGGCTTTCGCGGGTGGCGATCACCAGGGGAAGTTGTTGTGTCGGGCTCACGTTCGTCGCCTGTTGGCAATCATTGGACAGGCGGCGATGCTAGCATCGCGCCCGCACCGGTGGCTGGTGTCCGCGTGGGCCCGCGCAAGGGGGGGCTGGCAGCGGCCGGCCGCCCACCCCCACATCCGGAGACACACCCATGAAACGATCCGACAAGGACCAGCCCCTGATAGACGACATCCGCCTGCTGGGCCGCATCCTGGGCGACGTGATCCGCGAGCAGGAGGGGGTGGAGGCCTACGAACTCGTCGAGCAGGTGCGCAAGCTCTCCGTGGCTTTTCGCCGCGATGCCGACCAGGAGGCCGACCGCGCGCTCAAGAAGCTGCTCAAGTCGCTGTCCGGCGACCAGACGGTGAGCGTGATCCGCGCCTTCACCTACTTCAGCCACCTGGCCAACCTGGCCGAGGACCGCCACCACATCCGCCGCCGCGCCGTGCACGAGCGCGCGGGCGACACGCAGGAGGGCAGCATCGAGGTGGCCCTGTCGCGCCTGCGCTGGGCCGGCATCGCGCCCAAGACCATTGCGCAGACGCTGGCCAGCAGCTATGTGGCGCCCGTGCTCACGGCCCACCCCACCGAAGTGCAGCGCAAGAGCATTCTGGATGCCGAGCGCAATATTGCCCAGCTGCTGGCAATGCGCGACGATATCCAGGTGCGCGCCCAGCTCTACAACAGCGCCAAGGACGCACTCACGCCGCGCGAACTGGCCGCCAACGAAGCCCTGCTGCGCGCCCGCGTGGTCCAGCTGTGGCAGACGCGCCTGCTGCGCTACAGCAAGCTCACGGTGGCCGACGAGATCGAGAACGCGCTGTCGTATTACGAGGCCACCTTTTTGCGCGAAATTCCCAAGATCTATGCCGATCTGGAGCGCGAGCTGGGCCAGTACCCGGTGCACAGCTTTTTGCGCATGGGGCAATGGATCGGCGGCGACCGCGATGGCAATCCCAACGTGACGGCGCAAACCCTGCAACATGCCTTGTGCAGCCAGGCCGGCATGGCGCTGCGCCATTACCTCACCGAAGTGCACTGTCTCGGCGGCGAACTGTCGCTGTCGGCGCGCCTGGTGGCGGTGTCGCCCGAGATGCAGGCGCTGGCCGAGCGCTCGCCCGACACCAGCGAGCACCGGCAGGACGAACCCTACCGCCGCGCCCTGACCGGCATCTATGCGCGCCTGGCAGCCACGCTCAAGGACCTGACGGGGGGCGATGCCGCACGCCATGCCGTGGCGCCGCAGAATGCCTATGCCGGCGCCGCTGAATTTCTGGCCGATCTGCGCGTCATCGAGGCATCGCTGCAATCGCACCACGGCAAGGCGCTGGCGGCCGAGCGCCTGCATCCGCTGATTCGCGCTGTCGAGGTATTCGGCTTTCACCTGGCCACGGTGGACCTGCGCCAAAGCTCCGACAAGCACGAGGAAGTGGTGGCCGAACTGCTGGCCACGGCCCGCATCGAGCCGAACTACAGCAGCCTGCAGGAGGCCGCCAAGCGCGCCTTGCTGGTCAAGCTGCTGTGCGATGCCCGGCCGCTGCGCGTGGTGGGCGCCACCTACTCCGGCCACACGCGCAGCGAGCTGGCCATTTTCGAAGCCGCCCGTTCCTTGCGCGAGCGCTTTGGCCACGAGGCGATCCGCCACTACATCATCAGCCACACCGAAACCGTGAGCGACCTGCTCGAAGTGCTGCTGCTGCAAAAGGAAGTGGGCCTGATGCGCGGAACGTTGGATGAAGAATCACACAACGACCTCATCGTGGTGCCGCTGTTCGAAACCATCGAAGACCTGCGCAATGCCGCGCCCATCATGCGCGAGTTCTATGCGCTGCCCGGCGTGGCGGCGCTGGTGGCACGCAGCGGCGGCGAGCAGGACATCATGCTGGGCTACAGCGACAGCAACAAGGACGGCGGCATCTTCACCAGCAACTGGGAGCTGTACCGGGCCGAGATTGCGCTGGTGGAGCTGTTCGATGAACTCGATACCAGCCACAGCATTCAGTTGCGCATGTTCCACGGCCGCGGCGGCACCGTGGGCCGTGGCGGCGGCCCCAGCTACCAGGCCATCCTGGCGCAGCCGCCGGGCACCGTGCGCGGGCAGATCCGCCTGACCGAGCAGGGCGAGGTGATCGCATCGAAATACGCCAACCCCGAGATCGGCCGCCGCAACCTCGAAACCCTGGTCGCCGCCACGCTCGAAGCCACGCTGCTGCAACCCACCAAATCGGCCACCAAGGCGTTTCTGGACGCGGCCGCGCAGCTTTCGCAGGCCAGCATGGGGGCCTACCGCGCGCTGGTGTACGAAACCCCGGGCTTCACCGATTATTTCTTCAACTCCACGCCGATCCGCGAGATTGCCGAGCTCAACATCGGCTCGCGCCCCGCCAGCCGCAAGGCCAGCCAGAAGATCGAGGATTTGCGCGCCATCCCCTGGGGCTTCAGTTGGGGCCAGTGCCGCCTCACACTGCCCGGCTGGTATGGTTTTGGCGCCGCCGTGGAGGCGTTCGTCAACATGGAAGGCAAGGACCCCAAGACCCAGACGGCCTTGCTGCAGAAGATGTACCGCCAGTGGCCGTTCTTTCGCACGCTGCTGTCCAACATGGACATGGTGCTGGCCAAGAGCGACCTGGCCC